>CAMHCL010000011.1 GCA_946183625.1 uncultured Lachnospiraceae bacterium | reverse complement strand
ATTCATGAAGAGCGATCCTTACGCATTTACAGCTGAGGTTCGTCCTGCAAATGCATCAAGGGTAACTAAGATAGATTACAAATGGAATGATAAGAAATGGATGGATTCACGTAACAAGACTGATAATGAAGTGAGTCCAATGAATATATATGAAGTCCACATGGGATCATGGAAGAGACCTGATGATGGAAGAGAATTCCTGAACTATAAGGAGATAGCACGTAAGCTGGCTGCTTATATGAAGGAGATGGGATATACACATGTAGAGCTTATGCCTATTATGGAACATCCATATGATCCTTCCTGGGGTTATCAGGTAACAGGCTATTATGCTCCTACATCCAGATATGGAAGCCCTACAGACTTCATGAATTTTGTAGATTATATGCATGAGCAGGGACTCGGAGTTATTATGGACTGGGTTCCAGCACATTTCCCTAAGGATGAACATGGACTTGGCCGTTTCGACGGTACTCCGCTTTATGAGAATGCAGATCCACTTAGAGGCGAGCATCCTCATTGGGGAACATATATCTTCGATTATGGCAGAAATGAAGTGCGTAACTTCTTAGTTGCAAATGCACTTTATTGGGCAGATAAATATCATATAGATGGTATACGTATGGATGCCGTAGCATCTATGCTTTATCTGGACTATGGCAGACAGGGCGGCGAATGGAGACCAAACAAGTTTGGTGGTAATGAGAATCTGGAGGCTGTAGCTTTCATCAAGGAGCTCAATACCAAGATGAATGAGAAGTTCCCTGGAGTTATGATGATCGCTGAGGAGTCAACTGCATGGCCGATGATCACTCATCCTATTGAGGAAGGCGGACTTGGATTTGACTTTAAGTGGAATATGGGCTGGATGAATGACTTCCTGTCATACATGAAGCTGGATCCACTTTATAGAAAGTATCATCATAATGATCTGACCTTCAGCATGGTTTATGCTTATAGTGAGAAGTTCATTTTAGTACTGAGCCATGACGAGGTTGTTCATGAGAAGGGTTCCATGATTGAGAAGATGCCGGGCGGTTATGAGGACAAGTTCTCTAACCTTAGAGCAGCCTATGGTTATATGATCACTCATCCGGGCAAGAAGCTTCTGTTTATGGGACAGGAGTTTGCTCAGTTCAGCGAATTCAACGAATCTTCTGAGATTGACTGGTCACTGTTTGAGTTTGATGCTCATTCCATTACTCAGAATTATGTGAAGGATCTGAATAAGCTTTATAAGAAGGAGCCTGCTTTATATGAACTTGATTCATCAGCAGATGGTTTCGAATGGATAGATGCAAATGATGCAAATCGTTCACTTCTTTCTTTCGAGAGAAGGGGCAAGGATGAGAAGGATACACTTCTTATCATCTGTAACTTCACTCCAAATGATGTGAAGAACTATAAGCTTGCTGTTCCTACAGAAGGAAAGTGGAAGGAGATATTCTCCAGTGATGCATCCAAGTATGGTGGAGAAGGCCATAACAATAAGGTTGTTAAGCAGTCCAAGGCCGGCAAGGTTTCTGGAAGGGAAAACTATATAACTATTACAGTACCTGCTTTATCTATCTCAGTCTTCAAGAAGAAGATAGAGAAGTAAGCACGTTATGTAGTGGTGTCGATTATGAACATTGAGGGACGGGATTTATACCGTCCCTTGAAATACATTTAAAAGAATGCGTAATATATTATCGCGAGGAGGCGGTCATCATGACTAAGATTGATATAATATCAGGATTTCTTGGAGCAGGTAAAACTACTCTGATCAAGAAGCTTATCAAGGAAGCATTTACAAGTGAGAAGATAGTTCTCATCGAGAATGAATTTGGAGAGATCGGTATCGATGGTGGATTCCTTAAGGAAGCCGGAATCAATATTACTGAAATGAACTCCGGATGTATATGCTGTTCATTGGTTGGAGACTTTGGTGAGGCTCTTCAGAAGGTGGTAAATGAATATGCACCTGACAGAGTTATTATTGAGCCTTCAGGAGTTGGTAAGCTTTCAGACGTTATCAAGGCAGTTCAGAAAGCTGGACAGAATGTTGATATAGAGCTTAATAGCGCTACAACAGTTGCAGATGCTACTAAGGCTAAAATGTATATCAAGAACTTCGGTGAATTCTTCCTGAATCAGATAGAGGCTTGTGGAACTGTAGTTCTCAGCCGTACACAGAATACTACTGAAGAGAAACTGCTGGAAGTTGTAAATATGATCAAGGAGCATAATGGTGATGCAAGAATAATCACAACTCCTTGGGACGATATAACAGGTGTTGTAATTCTTGATGCTATAGAACATTCTTCATCTATCGAGGATATCATGAAGAACTTCAGCTACAATCCTGAGGTAGATGATCATGAACATCATCACCATCATCATGATGAGGATGAACATGAGCATCATCACCATCATGACGAAGATGAGCATGAACATCATCACCATCATGACGAGGATGAGCATGAACACCATCATCACCATGACGAGGATGAACATGAGCATCATGAACATCACTATGATGAGAATGGAGTATGCAGCTGTGGACATCATCATCACCATCATGGACATGATGCAGATGAAGTATTCACTAGCTGGGGCAGAGAGACAGCTGTTAAGTACAGTGTAGAAGAATTGAATGAGATTTTAGAGAAGCTTGCAGAAGAGGATAGTACAGAATTTGGTATAATCCTCCGTGCTAAGGGAATCGTTCCTGATAAGGAAGGCGTATGGCATGAGTTCGACCTTGTACCAGGTTCCTTCGAGATCAGAGATGGTTCAGCTGATTATACAGGAAAGCTGTGTGTTATCGGCAGCAAGCTGGAAGAGGATAAGATTGCTGAACTTTTCGGTATGTAATCCCAGATATAGATATTATGTAAATTAACACTAAATAGAATTATGTAAACCAAAATGGTGGTGTAAATTATGAATGAGAAGAATATTGAAATTCCTGTATATGTCTTTATGGGATTTCTTGGAAGTGGTAAGACAAAATTTGCCACAGAAACACTTGTAGATAATGGCTTCACTGAAGGAAAGAGCACACTGCTTCTCGTAGCAGAAGAGGGTGAGCTTGAGTATAACAAGGCTCAGCTGGAAGCACTTAATATTCATCTTGAATTTGTAGATGATGAAAATCTTACAGAAGAGCATCTTCTTGAACTTAGTGCCAAGTATAAGCCTGAAAATGTAATGCTCGAATATAATGGTATGTGGGAACTGGATAAGATATTCCAGATACGTGTACCTAAGGGATGGACTGTAGTTCAGGTCATATCCTTTGTTGATGCTTCTACATTTGATATGTATGTAGCAAATATGAAGAAGATAATGATGGATCAGCTTAGAAATGCTGATATGATCATCTTCAACAGATGCGACGAGAATACACGTAAGGCTGAATACAGAAGAAGTATCAGAGCAGTGAATCGCCGTGCTCAGGTTATATTTGAGAATAAGGACGGAGTGGTTGATAATGCAGATGATGAAGTAGAGCTTCCATTCAGCATTGACGGACCTGTTATAGAACTTGAGGATGAAGATTTCGGTCTGTTCTATATAGATGCCGCTGATAATCCTGACAAATATCTTGATAAGAAGATCAAGTTTAAGGCGCAGGTACATAAGCCATCTACTTATAGTGCCAATACATTTGTACCTGGCAGATTCGCTATGACATGCTGTGCAGCAGATATAGCATTTATCGGTTTTAAATCATATTACGGTGGTGCCAAGAACTTAAATGACCGTGACTGGGTCATTGTTGAAGGTACCATCAAGAAAGAATACTATCCAGAATTCGAAGGCGAAGGTCCGGTCATCTATGTTGACTCTGTCGCTAAAACAGGACCAGCTGCTGACGATTTAGTATATTTCACATATTAGTATTTCGTTTTATTAAAATCTATTTATAAGCTAAATACATATGCTCCGAAGAGGCCAAAGAAAGGAGTTATATGTATAGTAAAGTAACAAGTGGTACAGCCCTTGGAATCGAGGGCAAGATTATTTCAGTAGAGGTCGATATCAGCGCCGGACTTCCCGGTATCAGTATGGTGGGAAATCTAGCTCCTTCTGTCAGAGAGGCAGGGGACAGAGTTCGCACTGCACTTAAGAATATCAATGTGTGTCTTCCACCAAGGAAGGTGACGGTTAATCTGTCACCAGGAGATCTGAGGAAGACGGGAACAGGCTTCGACCTTCCTATAGCTGCGGCTATTCTGTTATCCTTATCGGATAAATCCAGAGATTCAGAATTAGATAGTTTTCTGCAAAGCTCCCTGATACTTGGGGAGCTTGCTTTGGATGGTTCGGTTCTTCCTATTTCCGGAGTGCTTCCAACTATTGATCATGCTCATAAGATGGGCATAGACAGATTCATTATCCCTTATGGAAATCTCAGAGAGGCTTCATTTATAAAGGATATAAATATACATCCTATAAGACATTTATCTCAGCTTTATTCAATGCTTGAAGATGGTGTGATTCCTGATTGTGAAAGGTATGATGATTCAGAAACTGATCATGAGATAAGTGGAAGTTATGATCTGGCAGATGTAAAAGGACAGGAGACCATGAAACGTGGTGTGATCATAGCAGTTGCTGGCTTCCATAATATCTTACTTACAGGCGCCGCCGGCTCTGGTAAATCAATGATAAGTAAATGTATTCCTGGTATCATGCCTGAACCGACGTATGAGGAAAAGCTGGAACTCACGAAAATCTACAGCATATCCGGCAAGCTTCTGAATGATGACGGCTTCATAAAGTCCAGGCCCTTCAGAAGCCCACATTCGTCGGTGACTGATATAGCCATGCTGGGAGGTGGAATGAATGTGATGCCGGGGGAGGTCAGCCTTGCAACCTCGGGAGTTTTATTCCTGGATGAATTTCCGGAATTCAGGAGAAATGTAATAGACGCCCTTCGTCAGCCTATGGAGGATAAGGTGATAAATGTATCGAGGCTGAAGGCTTCCTATACATATCCGGCTAACTTCATGCTGGTGGCAGCCCGGAACAACTGCCCATGCGGTTTCTATCCGGACAGGAAGCGTTGCAGATGTACGGATACGGACAGGATCAATTATGGTAATAAGATAAGCTATCCTATAATGGACAGGATAGATATAAGGCTGGATGTAAGACAGGTATCATATCTTGATCTTAAGGATGATGATACAGGAATGTCATCTGCAGAAGCCAGGGATATAGTAAAGAGAGCCAGAGAAATTCAGGCTGACAGATTTAAAAATGAGAGTTTTAATTACAATTCCGAGATACCACAGAACAGGATAGATGATTATATCAGACTGGATGCGAGAGGTGAGGAGCATCTAAGAAAAGCTTTTGAAGATAGCATCATTTCGGCACGTGGTTATACCAGGATTCTTAAGCTGGCACGGACCATTGGAGATATTAATGGACACGCTGATGTTACTTCTGATGATATAGAAGAAGCGCTGTTCTTCAGAAATGAGATCGGAGGTGATGCCACATGACAGATATTAAAAGAGAAGAGTCTAAATATATATTGTGGCTGAATCATTTGAGGACCATTAATCATCCCACGATTCATAAGCTTATTAAGCTATTTGGGAATGAAGAAGAGGTTTACATAAATCTGCAAGACCATGACATACTGGACCATCTGGTGGAGACAAAGGTTATCAAGGAAGAGACTAAAGATGAGATACTTTTTGAACTGGAGGATTCAGATATAGATAGCTGGTATGCGGCACATTTTACGGAACTGGCCAAGAGAAGTATTAATGTGATCACCTATCTGAGTGATGAATTTCCGGATAAGCTTAAGGTTATTCATGATAATCCTGTGGCTCTATATTATAGAGGCGATATCGGTTTGCTTAGTTCAGAACATATCGTGGCGGTGATAGGCACAAGAAGACCTACCATATACGGAAGAGAGGTGGCAGAACATTTTGCAAGGGAACTGGCTGACAGGGGTATAGTTATTGTCAGCGGTCTGGCTGCAGGCATTGACACTTATTCCCATAATGGAGCCATATCTGCAGGAGGTAAAACTATTGGGGTTCTGGGTGGCAGCGTTGATATATGTTATCCACGGAATAATTTCAAGATTTATAATGAAATGTGCAAAAACCATCTGGTGATCTCTGAATATCCGCCTGGAGTTGCGCCTCTTTCAATGAATTTTCCTATGCGAAACAGGATAATCAGTGGAATCAGTGACGGAGTGCTTGTGGTGGAAGCAGGCATGAGAAGTGGGACCATCATAACCTCCGACAGAGCCTTAGAGCAGGGGAAAGTTATCTGTGCGATACCTGGGAGAATAGATGATGTGCAGAGTCAGGGAACGAATTATCTGATTAGAAGCGGAGCTTTCTCAGTCTGCTCAGTGGATGATGTTATATGTGACATTTATGGTGATGCCTTTAATAAGAAAGTGTCAGAAAAGGTAAAAAAACACAGCCGATATACCCTTACAGAGGAAGAAGCAAAAATCTATTCACATATAACTCTGGAGCCCGTTTACATCGATGATCTGATAAGGGTAAATAACTTATCTGTATCTGGTACGATAGCTGCTCTGAGCCGTATGGAAAGGGCGGGAATTATCAAAAAAGTGAACAACAGTTATTATATCAAAAACCTGGATTATTAGTTCATATGAAATGTACCCTCAGATTTTTAGTATTGCATAATAAAAACAATTGTTGTATATTTTGTTCTTGATGAGTTTTGGTGGAGGTACATTATGTCTAAGAATCTTGTGATTGTAGAGTCACCTACTAAGGCAAAAACTATAAAGAAGTTTCTCGGGAGGAACTATGAAGTAATAGCTTCCGAGGGTCATGTCAGGGATCTTCCTAAGAGTACAATGGGTATAGATATTGAGAATGACTTCGAACCTCATTACATTACAATCAGGGGTAAGGGTGGACTTGTAACAAGTCTGAAGAAGGCTGCGAAGAAGTCGGATTTCGTATATCTCGCAACTGACCCGGACCGTGAAGGTGAAGCTATATCTTATCATCTTGCAATTGCCCTCGGTCTTGAGGACAAGAAATTCAAAAGAATTACATTTAACGAAATAACGAAGAATGCTGTAAAGGATTCCCTTAAGAGTGCCCGTACTATAGATATGGACCTGGTGGATGCACAGCAGGCCAGAAGAGTTGTTGACAGACTTGTGGGTTATGAGATAAGTCCGCTTCTGTGGGAGAAGCTGGGCAAGAAGGGCCTCTCTGCAGGAAGAGTTCAGTCTGTTACACTTAGAATGATCTATGACAGAGAGCGTGAGATAGACGAGTTTATTCCTGAGGAATACTGGACTATAGATGCTTACCTTAATGTTCCTGCACAGAAGAAACCTGTACAGTTTTCTTATAAGGGTGATATAAAGACTAAGAAGGAAGCCGATGAAATAGCTAAAGCTGTTACAAATGGCAGTTTTGTGGTGTCCGATATCAAGAATACCACAAGAACCAAGAAGGCTCCGTTGCCTTTCACAACCAGTACACTCCAGCAGACAGCTGCCAGCCGTATAAATTATGCTACTTCAAAAACTATGAGAGTTGCTCAGCAGTTATACGAAGGTGTTGAGATCAAGGGTCAGGGAACAGTAGGTCTTATCACATATCTCAGAACTGATTCTACACGTATATCTGAAGAAGCAGATAAATCAGCCAGAGAGTATATTGAAGCAAATTATGGTAAGGAATTCGTAGCCGAGACATCAGAGGATAATGGCAAGGAGAAGAGCCAGAAGAATATCCAGGATGCACATGAGGCTATCAGACCGACAAATGTTAATATTACTCCTGCATCTATCAAGGGCAAGGTTACTGCTGAACAGTACAAGCTTTATAAGCTTATATATGAAAGATTTGTAGGAAGCCGTATGAAGCCGGCTGTATATGATATATTCTCAGTTACGACTGAGTGTGGAGGATACTCATTCAGAGCATCATCCAGCACACTTTCCTTTGCAGGTTATCTCAATGTATATAATTCTGAAGAGGATAAGGATAACAACAAGGACAATCTCAGTGGTATTAATAAGGGTGACAAGCTTGTCAGCGATAGTATAGATGCCAAGCAACATTTCACAGAGCCACCTGCTCACTATACTGAGGCTTCACTTGTAAGAACTATGGAAGAGAATGGTATAGGCCGTCCATCTACATATGCGCCTACAATCTCTACACTTCTTAATAGAAGATATATTACAAAAGAACAGAAGAATCTCTATATCACTGAACTTGGCGAAGCTGTTAATGGTATCATGATGACAGCTTTCCCTGAAATCGTTGATGTTGAGTTTACTGCTAATATGGAAGGTCTCCTTGATAGTATAGGAGATGGAAATGTTGACTGGAAGGTAGTTGTTCGCAACTTCTATCCAGATCTTGAGCATGCCATCAGCGTGGCAAGAGATAACCTGGACAAGATCAAGATAGCAGATGAGGAATCAGATACTATCTGTGAAGAGTGTGGAGCTAAAATGGTGATCAAGTATGGTTCCTATGGTAAGTTCCTTGCATGTCCTAACTTTCCTAACTGCAGAAATACAAAGCCATATTTTGAGACTATAGGAGTATCCTGTCCAAAGTGTGGAAATGATATAGTTAAGAGAAATACCAAGAAGGGTCGTCCTTACTATGGCTGTATCAATTATCCTGAGTGTGATTTCATGTCATGGGCTCGTCCTGTGGTAAAGCCTTGTCCTAAGTGTGGCAAGTACATGGTCATCAAGGGCAAGAAGCTTGTATGCTCAGATAATGAGTGCGGTTATGTAGAAGAGCGTACAGATTTTGAAGAAGAATAGTCTAAAAATAGTCTGAAAAGATTGACAATTCGTATTGAGCCTCGTTTTTGATTGTGGTATAGTTATCTATGGCACACATTTCACATGTAGTAGCTAAACTATGTTGAATTTACGGGGTGATGTTATGAGTGTTAAGTTACTTGACAGAACCAGGAAAATCAGCAGGCTGTTACATAATAACAGTTCATACGTTGTGGTTTTCAATGATATATGCAAACTCCTCGGTGATATGCTTGAGGCAAATATCATGGTGATCAGTGCCCGTGGTAAGATGCTGGGAATATATGAGAGAGAGGATATATCATCACTCACAAATATGCTCACCGACAACATTGGTGAGGTAATTGATGAGGAGCTGAATGACAGATTCCTGTCAGTTCTGTCCACAAAAGAAAATGTAAATCTATCTACGTTGGGATTTGAAGGGGATATTATTTCAGGTCTGTCTGCGGTAGTTATGCCTATCGATTTCGCAGGTGAGCGATTAGGCACTACATTTATCTATAGATCAAATTCAGAATTTGAG
The DNA here is from genome assembly GCA_946183625.1 of uncultured Lachnospiraceae bacterium. Classification (GTDB taxonomy): domain Bacteria; phylum Bacillota; class Clostridia; order Lachnospirales; family Lachnospiraceae; genus Eubacterium_Q. The sequence continues at coordinate 13,590 of CAMHCL010000011.1, read as the reverse complement.
ATCGAAGACATAATTCTATGTGAATATGCCAATACCGTTGTAGAACTTGAAATGATGAGATCCATATATGAAGAGGATGTGGAGGAGAAACGTCGAACGAATGCTATAGATGCGGTGTTCAGTTCCTTATCTGCATCTGAACGAAAAGCCATCGGTTATGTATTCAAAGAACTGGATGGACAGATGGAAGGAACCATCATAGCCAGTCGCATAGCTGAACAATATGGTATTACAAGATCTATAATAGTTAATGCTATTCAAAAGCTTGAAGGCGCGGGAATCCTGATCGTGCGGTCCAAAGGCATGAAGGGTACTCACCTGATAGTTTGTAACGATACGATATACGAAAGAATTGATATAAAGGGGTAAAAGTATATGACATTAGTAACCATTATATTATTAATAATAGGAATAATCGCAATCTTTGTTAGTTTTTCACTTACAAAGGATGATGTACAGCAGCAGATTAATCCTAACCTTAAGACAGAGCTTACAGAAGCTGATAAGAAGCATCTACGTAAGATTACAGACAACTATATGAATGAATATAGCAAGTCTAAGGTTCGTGATAATGTATCACAGAAGATCAGTGATGCTATAGATGAAGAAGTTAAGAAGACTGACAGACTTGTATCAGGTAAGGTTGATGAGAATATCAACAGGATCAGTGATGCAGGAAACTCTGAGATAGAGAAGCTGGATCAGAGATATGAAGAACTTAATTCTGATATTGAGAAGAATAAGAATGAAGTAAATTCAGTTTATAATATGATCATCGAGAAAGAGAAGGATATGAAGGTATCCCTGAATCTGGTAGATGAGTACAAGGCCGGACTTGAGAAGATGAAGGCTGAGATCGATGAAATGTCTCAGAAGCTGGATGAGAAGAAGGCTGAGATTGAGACAATGCAGGTTGAAGCTGCGGCTTCAATCGCAGCAGCTGCTGTAGCTGCGAAGGCTGAGGCTGCTCCTGCAGCTGATGAATCTGATGAAATACCTGAAGAGGTAGCTGAGGATGTGGCTGAGGATGAAATTCCTGCAGCAGAAGAAACAGAAGCTGAAGAAGTAGCAGAAGAGGTTGCTGAAGAAGCCGAGGCAGAAGAGGAAGCTGAGGACGCAGCAGAAGAGGTTGCTGAAGAGGCCGAGGCAGAAGAAGCCGAAGCAGAAGATGTAGCTGAAGAGGCTGAGGCAGAAGACGTAGTTGAAGAGGACGAAGAGGTTCAGCCAGAAGATGCAGCTGAAGAAGCAGAAGAGGTTGAGGCAGAAGACGTAGTTGAAGAGGATGAAGAGGTTGAGCCAGAAGATGCAGCTGAAGAAGCCGAAGAGGCTGAGGCAGAAGAAGCTTTCGATGAAGAGACAGAAAGTGCTGTTTCAGAAGCTGAGTTAAATGAGATTCAGGAAGAGGAAAAGTCAGTTGTAGTTGATTTCCCTATGGACAGAGTGGCTGATGATTCAGAAGGTGATACTACAGTTCTTACTTCTGATCAGACTGATGAACTTGCTTCTGAAGCTGAGGAAGAGCCAGAAGAGGAAGCTCCTGCAGAAGCTGAAGAAGAGGAAGAGCCTGTAAAGAAGGGCAGACGAGGAAGAAAGCCAAAGAAAGAAAAGAAGGCTAAGAAGGAAAAGAAGTCCAAGAAGAAGGAAGAACCTGAAGTTGAGGACCTTAAGCCAGAGAATGATATTTCTGATGATATAGATGAAGACGAAATCTCTAAGCTTGAAGCTATGCAGGGTGCTGAAGACCTTGAGGATATGCTTGACAGAGAAGGAATCGATATATCTGATGGTGATACAGTTGGTAACATTATGGAAATGTACGATGCAGGATTCAGTATCATTGAGATATCAAAGGTCATCGGACTGGGAGTAAGTGAAGTAAAGTTTATCATTGACAAGCATCAGGGAGATAACTAAATGAATAAGAAATATTTATTAAGAGGAATAGGTATCGGACTTGTTATTGCATCATTGGTAATGTTTGCAGCATTTAAAACCGGAAACAATTCCTCGGCTAAGGATAATAAAGTAACAACTGAAGCTGTTACAACTGAGGCAACTACAGAGAAGCAGACAGAAGCTACTACTGAAGAGGCCACAACTGAGAAGAAGACTGAAGAGAAGACAGAGGCCACAACAGAAGAAGCTACTACAGAAAAGGCTACTGAGGAGAAGACAGAGGAAGCTACCACAGAGAAGGCTACTGAGGAAGCCACAACAGAGGAAGCTACCACAGAGAAGACTACTGAAGAGACAACTGAAGCAGCTGATGATAAGAATGATTCCAAGAAGGGAGCAACCATTACTATCAGCAGTGGTATGGGTTCCGAAGAGGTTTCAGCTGTTCTTAAGAAAGCTGGCGTTATAAAGGATGATGTTAAGTACAACGAATTCCTTATCGAGAATGGTTATGAGAGCAAGATAATCGTAGGTACATATGACATACCTGCAGGTGCATCTGACAAGGATATAGCCAAGATCATCACTACACCGGCTGAATAAAAATAATACTGCGAATGCAAGTGGATTATGCTTGCATTCGCTTTTTATTTATGTTACTATCTACTTTGCGCGGTCTTTTGGACCGTAGTAAATATTAATCATGCAGATGATCATGTGGTTCGGTGTTACTGTAGACGCTTGCGGTGATCTCACATATGACAGATGATTCTGCAGAAGGAAAACCAGGAGGTAAATTATGAGCGTTATTTCAATGAAGCAGTTACTTGAGGCAGGTGTTCACTTCGGTCACCAGACAAGAAGATGGAACCCTAAGATGGATGAGTATATTTACACAGAGCGTAATAATATTCACATCATTGATCTTCAGAAGACAGTTGGCAAGATGGACGAGGCTTACAAGGCAGTATTCGATACAGTTGCTAACGGTGGTAAGATACTTTTCGTAGGTACTAAGAAGCAGGCTCAGGATTCTATTCAGTCAGAAGCAGAGCGTTGTGGTATGTACTTCGTAAACCAGAGATGGCTTGGTGGTATGCTTACAAACTTCAAGACAATCCAGTCAAGAATTGAAACACTTAAGAAGTATGAGAAGATGGAAGCTGATGGCACATTTGAATCACTTCCTAAGAAAGAAGTTGTTCTTATAAAGAAGGAGATGGAGAAGCTCCAGAAGAACCTTGGTGGTATTAAGGAGATGAAGGCTCTGCCTGACATCATTTTCGTAGTTGACCCACACAAGGAAAGAATCTGTGTTCAGGAAGCACATGCACTTAACATTCCTCTTATCGGTATCGCTGATACAAACTGTGATCCAGAAGAGCTTGATTATGTAATTCCTGGAAATGATGATGCTATCCGTGCAGTAAAGCTTATCGTTTCTAAACTCGCTGATGCTGTTATCGAAGCAAGCGAAGGTTCTGATGATGTAGCTGAGGAAGAGGCTGCTGAGACAGCTGAGGATGCTGAATAATCCTTAGATTGAAGTTTTGATATATACTACAGGTAAAATGTAGTCTGAATAGATATGATTAGGAGGAAATAGAAATGGCTATTACAGCTGCTGACGTTAAGAAGTTAAGAGAAATGACAGGAGCCGGCATGATGGATTGCAAGAAGGCTCTTACAGAGACAGATGGTGATTTTGATGGTGCTGTAGAATTCCTTCGTAAGAAGGGTCTTGCAACAGCTGAGAAGAAGGCTGGTAGAATTGCAGCAGAAGGTATTGTTGCAACAGTTGTTTCAGAGGATGCTAAGACAGCTACAATCATCGAAGTTAATTCAGAGACAGACTTCGTTGCTAAGAACGAAGTATTCCAGACATATGTAAATGCACTTGCTACACAGATCAACAACAATGATTATGCAGATATGGCTGCATTCATGGCTGCAACATCTGATATTGATGCATCTACAACAGTTGAAGAGCATCACAAGGCTATGGTTGCTAAGATCGGTGAGAACCTTACAATCCGTAGATTTGAGAAGATCACTGGTGATGTTGTTGTATCATACATCCACATGGGTGGAAAGATCGGTGTTCTTGTAGAAGCAGAGTGCGATAATGCAAATGATGCTGTAGAAGAGGCTATGAAGAACGTAGCTATGCAGATTGCTGCTATGAACCCACAGTATGTAAACAGAAATGAAATCTCTGAAGATATATTAGCTAAGGAGAGGGAAATCGTTGTATCAAGCGCACTTGCTGATCCAGCATCTCTTCCAAAGCCAATCTTAAATGGCATCATTACAGAAGCTATTGAGTCAAATAAGTGGGGTGATGAGGATAAGGCTGCTTACGAAGAGCAGAAGAACAACAAGTTCCTCTTCAACTTCCTTTCAGCTGAAGGTATCCAGGCACTTAGAGATATCGCTGATACTCATAAGGCTGAGTACCTTGATAACAAGATCTTCGCTGGTCTTGTAGAAGGACGTTTTGCTAAGCACCTTAAGGAGATCTGCCTTGTAGATCAGGTTTATGTAAAGGCTGAGGACAAGGAGAACGTAGGTCAGTATGTAGCTAAGGTTGCTAAGGACAATGGCTGCAAGTTCGAGATCAAGAAGTTCATCCGCTTCGAGACAGGTGAAGGACTTGAGAAGAAGAACGAAGACTTCGCAGCAGAAGTTGCAGCTCAGATGGGTCAGTAATCTACACCTGACAGATTATAAAATGTGTTTTATGGAAGTCATATCAGAAATGGTGTGGCTTCCTTTTTTATTGTATCTACATTTGACAGACAAGTCTTAAAATCATAAAATTATAGATGTAAATCTTATAATGATTGGGACTAGGACAATGGATAATAAATCGAGACAAATCACAAGAGATGCATTTCTTGCAATACTTCCTGCACAGATTCTTGCATCACTCATCCCATTTTTAAGTGGCATAATAAATGGCGTAGTTATAGGAAATTGTTATAGCGCTAATATGATCTCTGTAATAGGCTTTACAACACCTGTTACATATCTGTTATCATCCGTTCGTACACTTTTCTCTATAGGTGGCGGAGCAACTGCTGGTAATTACATGGGTCAGGGAAAACTCTCTAAGGTTAATGAGACTTTCAGGCTCTGTATCACCACATTGGTTATGATTGCCATCATTCTGATGGTTTCCATATTGCTCTTCAATCATCAGATTGCTGGAATGATATCAGATGATGAAGATCTGATAATGGAAACGGCACGTTATCTTAAGGGACTCACTCTGGGCTTTATCCCATCCCTGCTAATTCCATTTCTATCCTCATATCTGCAGCTGGCAGGTTCATCCAAGCGCGTGGTATTTTCTTCAATCCTGAATGCGGCGATGAATCTTGGGTTCGACCTTGTGGCAGTAATGGTATTTCACACAGACGTTATGGGAATTGGTGTTGCAACATCCATCGCCCAATGGATCAGTGCAGCATATCTCTTTTTATCCATCATAAGAACACATTTCGTCAGCTTCTCATTTTCACATTCAGATATCAGGATATTGTCAAATGTACTTCGTTTCGGAATCAACAGCTGTATTCTTGTTGTCTTGGAGTCGGTACGAAATAGTATCATAGTAAAGCAGTCTTATGTATTAGGCGGACTGAATGGTTCCACAGCAATATCAGTTCTTTTTGCTTCATGTGGGCTTGTTGATTTCATAACATCCGGTTTTATGAGCGCTTCTATGATGATAGGAAGCCTGTATGCAGGAGAAGAGAACGAAGATGCACTTAGCATGTCTTCAAAATGGGCTATGCTTGTTGGAGAGATTGCAGGCCTTATTTCTGGAGCTTTATTCTTCATATTTGCAAAGCCTATTGCACTTGCATTTAGTTCCACCATTGAAGGACTTCCACTTGCGATTGCAGCCATAAGAATATATGCAGTTTATATTATGATCGTTAATCCACTTCAGATAATACTTAGATTCTATCAATGTCTGAAGAGAGTAAAGACAACATTTGTATTATTCATACTCAGAGAATTTGTTATTGCTATAGCAGCTATATTTATATTAGGCGGTTTGTTTGGAGTCAGAGGCGTGTGGATGTGTTTCCCTGTATCCGCGATACTGGGAGGACTGGTAGTTATAGGTCTCAGTGCTTATAAGAGCTGGAAGCAGAAGAGGAAAAAACTGGATCTGTTATGGTATGATGGCTCAACTACATTTACGGATAGTGAGAACTTCTATGTTACTGATCTGACCCAGTTAGACAGCGTGCTGGAAAGTGTAAGTGTTTTCTGTGATCGAAATAATATGGATAAGAAGAGTGCCATAGCCTGCAGGCTTCTGGCAGAGGAAAATATCACCACACTTCTGGAACATGCAGATATAGTCAGGAAAAGGAATCTGATGATAAGTCTTTTTGTGGGAACAGATGGAGAACTAACCAGACTGGTCTTTCAGGATAATTCGCCTCAATTTGATCCACTGAAGAGATTTCATTTCTATGATGAAGAAAAAAAGGATCTTATTAAGGATGCATCCATAAGTATAGTTAAGGGCTTTGCGGAGAATACTTCATATCAGTTTTCATTTGGCATGAACATCTTCATGGTAGATATTGTCAGACGGTAAGAATAATGAATAATGGTAAAATATACATTTCCGAATTTAATTCGGAAGAGAAACTGAGAACTGAAGATGCATTTACGCTTCCGGAGATAAGTCTTTTTTCAAAAACAAGCAGGGCTTTGGTAAGCGGCATGGATGCACTGGTTATTACCATGCTGGATCCCGGGGATATCCTTGTTACGGCTAAATTGCTCCCACAGGAATACCTGGATTATTGGTGTGAGAATATTACGGAAGTTAAATGTCTGTCACCATCCGGTGATATGGATTCCATATATAGTCGGCTTATTCATGACAGCTCTATGACAGATATCCTGAAGGATAGAGAGATAATTAATTACGCGCTTGTGCCGGATTATTATGAAATATGCTCGATACTGGGCATAGATAGTACTGAACCACCGCTTTCTGTTATAAAGGAATTAAACAGCAAGGTATATTCGAATAAATTAAAATATGAACTTGACCTTCCTGCAAAGGGAATCCGCCTTAAATCAATAGATGAATATGAAGAAAAGTATGGTAAAATGCTGGAGGATGAGGGAAGAGTTCTGATAAAGGATGCCATGGGAGTATCAGGAAAGGGAATGCTTCTTATAGACAGCAAGGGAATGGCTGACAGGCTGGCAGTACATTTTACGAAACAGGCAGAAAAGGGAAGGACGAAGTTCGACTTTATACTCGAGCCTTATTTAAACAGAGTGATGGATTTCTCCTGTATTTTTACCATCGATACAGAGGGAAAGATTAATATAGATGGCTTTCAGAAGAATGAGAGTAAGGGCTTTGCTTATCATGGTACAGGGCCTCTCACGACCAATGAATATGAAATGATAATGGCTTCCGGTTATAGAGATACTGTGATTAAGATTGCAGAGGCTATGGCTGATAAGGGCTATCATGGCTATGCCTGCATTGATTCTATGATCGCGGAAGGTGACATAGTTATTCCGCTACTTGAGATCAATCCAAGGATGTCACTATCCAGATTCAACCTTAAGGTAAGTGAGAGAATCGGAAGGGCTTGTCGTCTGGGTTATATAGAAGGAAAGCTGGGTGACGGAGTCAGTGTGGAACAGCTTCTGAGTGAACTGGAGGATAAGGGACTGCTTTATACGAGCTGTCGTGGCTCGGGTGTTATACCTCTTGCACCTGGAATTTGGAATGACTCTGATCTTATTGGTAAGAGGATCAGAATATATTATATTATTGTTTATAATACTGAGGATGAATATGAAGAAATTCTTGCTGCTTGGTTCGCGTATTGCTCTGGGAGTATATGTGCCGGCAATATCAATTAAAAAACAGCTGGAAGCTATGGGACATAGCGCTGACATCCTATGTCTGGAGGATCTATACAGCGACAGGGAAGCTGTTATAGAAGAGACGAAGAGAAGCTTTCATCAGGATTTCAGACTAGCTAAAATGAGCTACCGGATGCCTACAAGGAATACATCCGCAATTGATGCAGGGCTTGCAGATAAGCTGCTTGGAAGACTAGTGGATGACATGTATGATACTGTCATTATCTTTTCAGGCTTCTGGATGAAAATCATAAATGAATTATTGGAAAGCTGCGATCATTATAAGGACAGGATTTATGCCCTTCATATGGATGCAGGACAGTCCCTATCCTGGAAGGGTTTTGATAGAAGCTGTGTAAAGGATGTATGGCTTTATAGTCTGGAACATGGCAAGGTACAGAGTTTACTGGAGCGTCCGGTGGTAGTTAAGCCTGAAAGTAAAAGGATACTTGTTCATGGCGGCGGCTGGGGTATCGGAGATTATGCCTCCAGGATAAAGCAGTTAAATGAATTAGGATATGCTCTGGATATAGTAATATACTATCCGGATGAGATAGATACTGATGATATGATAAATACATATTATCTCCTTGATCCGGAGTGGAAGCCGGATGAGAAGCGGTCCGAATATCCGCGGCTGCTTATATATAAAGAGGGGAAATTTGTTCCCTTTGGTGATAATACAGGTGATATCAATCCTCTAAGGGAATTAATGAATAGGGATGTGGCGGTTCTATCTAAACCCGGAGGCGGAACACTTTCGGACTCCCTTATAACTGCAACGCCACTTATTCTTGGTGAGGAGCTTGCCAGATATGAAGCAGATAATAAGAAGCTGTGGATTGATCTGGGATTTGCAGTGGACCTCAGCGAATTATTAAATGTAGAGCATAGCGGGGATGATGAACCTAAGACGGAGGAGTTATTAGAAGAGTGCAGACAGAATCTACTGTCAGCTCAGACAGGACTCCCTCATGTATTGGATTTAATTATTTGAGACAGGAAGATAAAATGTCAAAGCAACCAGGAACTTCAAAAAATCTAAATAGTGATGAATTCAGACGTATCATGGAGAATATGAAGTTTATGAAGAAGGCTGAAGAATCAGAAGAAGATTCGCCATATCTCCCTCTTGATATGGGTCTTTTTCTTACAGGCAGGTGTAATCTCAGATGCAAGCATTGTTTTGAGTGGAACCAGGATGGGTTTCTGACAAATGGGACAGCTGAATATTCAAATGGGGAGCTTCCGATTGAAATGATACGGGACTGCCTGCATTATACAGCACCTGCAAAGACCAGACTATATCTCTGGGGCGGTGAACCACTTTTATATTCACATTTTCACCAGCTTACGGAATACCTTAAGAAGGATCCCAGATGGACGACCATATGTACTAATGGATTAATGATAGAGAGGAATCTGGATGATATTCTTGATATATCCGAGAATCTGGTTCTTCTTATAAGCCTCGATGGTTTCAGTGATTCAAATGATGCTATAAGGGGTATAGGTACATTTGACCAGGTCATATCAAATATAAAGAAGATGATCGATCTTAAGAAACAGGGCAGATACCTGGGAGAAATCTCAGTATGCTGCGTCATCAGTGATCCTATGGTAGGCAGACTATATGAATTCGCTGAATTTATGGAAGAGCTGGAGATCAATACTCTGTATCTCAGCTTTCCGTGGTACATCTCTCCGGAAACTGCTGACATGATGGATAAAGAGGTAAAGAGAAGATTTGGTGATATAATAGAGATGAGTGATGAGAAGAATGCAAGCTGGCATGACTTTACATTTCATATATCGCCGGAAAAGATAGACAGCCTTAAGGAAGATATGCAGAAAATATCAGACAGGAAATGGAAGATAAGAGTCAGATTCCAGCCGAGAGTTGATCCATCGGAAATAGATGATTTTATATTGGGTGGAGTCAGTACGGCTCAGGGCAGAAGTAAATGCCTGGTGCCATTTAACAGGATCGACATTCTGCAAAACGGCGAAATATCTGCCTGCAAACTCTTCAAGGAATTCTCAATTGGGAATCTGCATGATGAGTCAATTAAGGATATCTGGGAAGGTGAGAGGATGAAGGAGATGCGTTCAAGACTTAAATGTGGTCTGATGCCTGCATGCTCAAAATGCGTTCTTCTCTACCTGAATGGAGAATAATAAATGAGATATATCTTTGGCGTTCCCAGTGCGGGAGCAGGGCCAACTGAATATGAAGACTGGCCGGATGTGATCGGGAAGGATATAATCTTTAAGAAGACAGCTTATCAGAAAAGCTTAACCGGTCCGTATGTTGATGAAATGTCACAGGCGGCAGAGGTGGTTGCAGAAAGTATTCTGTCAGTAGCCGGCAGGGAGGATGACATATACCTTTTCGGACATTGCATGGGAGCGACCGTGGCTTATGAGACGGCAAGTCTGCTGTTAAGGGAATTTGATATACATATAAAGGCACTTTTTGTATCAGCATTTATCAGTCCTGATGTGCCGATAGAGGATGGAATATCTGATCTGGATGATGATGCATTTATAGAAGAGATTCATGGACACGGTACATTTCCAGAGGAATTCTTCATAAAAAAATCCCTCCTAAAGCTTTTCCTTCCAAGGATCAAAGCTGATTACAGGATGATAGAAGGTTATGTTGATAAGGATGGATTTAAGCTTGATTGTCCGATTATAGGATTCTTCGCTGAGGATGATGAGGAAGTAAGACCTGAGACGACTGAAGGGTGGAAGGATTATACCACGGCTTCTTTCGAGAGGATATACATTCCTGGTAATCACTATTCTTATTATAAGAATCAGAAGAATATCATAGAAGGAATAGTAAGGAGAACTAGTTAATGGATAAGGAAAGTATAGAAGAGGTTGTGATATCTCTTCTGGCTAAAACAATAGATGATGAAAACTCAAAGGATACATGGACCGCGGAAACTGATATAATAAATGATATCGGAATAGATTCTATTCAGCTTGTCCGCTTCATGCTTTCAGTTGAGGATGAACTTGGTATCAGTCTGGATTTTGATGATCTGGATTTTGACGACTTTTCATCAATCGGTGCGCTGGCTGATTATCTTATGAAGAATATTTAATCATAAAACGAGAGGGGTATAAGATTATGGGTATTACAGAAACTAGACCATTTGTTCCATGGGATGTTATGAACAGCTTTATGATCGATGCATTTAAGGGCTACGGGGTTCCTGAAGAGGACGCAAAGATCTGTGCAGATGTACTTCTGGAATCTGACAGAAGAGGTATTGAGAGCCATGGATGTAATAGATTTAAGCCTATTTACATAGACAGGATCGTGAGAGGAACACTGCTCCCTGTTACGAATATTGAGATACTTAAAGAGACTCCTACGACTGTTGTCATGGATGCTCATGATGGTATGGGAATGGTTGCCAGCTTTCGTATGATGGAGAAACTGGTGGAGAAGGCCAAAACCTACGGTATGGCTGGAGGAGCTATCAGGAATTCTACCCACTATGGCATAGCAGGTTACTGGGCAACTATGGCAAGTAAAGAGGGGATGATCGGTATAACAGGTACAAATGCCAGACCATCAATAGCGCCAACCTTCGGTGTGGAGAATATGATGGGAACCAATCCACTTACATTTGCCCTTCCTACTGATGAAGAGTTTCCTTTCGTCTTGGACTGTGCTACATCCATAGTTCAGAGAGGAAGGATTGAGTATTATGCAAGAGAAGGCCGTCCGACTCCAGCGGGAACCGTAATCTCTGAAAATGGTGAAGCACTTACAGACAGCAAGCAGATTCTTGAGGATCTTGTGGCTGGTACTGCAGCCCTTGCTCCACTTGGTGGAATCGGTGAGGACCTGGCAGGTTATAAGGGCTATGGTTATGCTGCGGTTGTTGAAATTCTTTCAGCTGCACTTGCAGGTGGAGAATATATGAAGGCTTTGACCGGCGTAACAGCAGATGGTAATCCTCAAATGTATCACCTGGGACATTTCTTCTTCGTAGTTGATCCTGATGCATTTATGGGAAGAGAAGAATTTAAGAAGATAGCCGGGGAGATATGTAGAGAGCTTAGGGCTTCAAAGAAAGCTCCGGGAGAGAGCAGGATCTACACAGCCGGCGAGAAAGAGTATGATATGTGGCTCTTCAGAAAGGACAAAGGAGTTCCGGTTGGAGAAGGCGTACAGAAGGATATCATAGAGGTGCGTGACAAACTGGGGCTTGATTATACATTTGATTTTGAGAATAAATAATTATGGACAATAAAAGCTTATTAACACAAATATTTGATGAAAAAAGTAAGACTGCTGCGATTCTGATCACAGATCCGTACAACCTTAGATATTATACAGGCTTCAGAGGTGGAGAAGGAGTTGCTCTTATTACTGAGAAGTCACAGATCCTGATAACGGATTCAAGATATACAGAGGCTGCTTCTAAGGAAAGCAATTTTGAAGTAAGAGAATATAATGCGAAGGTTTCTGTACTTGATATACTTCGGGAAGTGATCAGAGATGAAGACATTGACCAGGTAGGATTTGAGAATCTATCCATATCATTTAATGATTATGAGAAGTATAAAGAATTCAATCTGACTCCCCTTGGAAAAGCACTTCTGATCCCTAGACAGATCAAGTCCGAATATGAGATACAGCAGCTGCGACAGGCTGAACATATCGGCGATATGGCATTTGATGATATTCTTGGTATTCTTAAGCCTGGAATGACGGAGCTGGAGGTGGCTGCTGAACTTGAATACAGCATGAAGCGTCATGGCGCAGAGGGCTTCTCCTTTGATACCATTGCCGCATCCGGTGTTAATTCATCCATGCCTCATGCAATACCTTCTACGAAGAAGCTGGAAATGGGCGACTTCCTCACCATGGATTTCGGCTGTATATATAATGGTTATTGCTCTGATATGACTAGAACTGTATGTATAGGCAAAGCAGATGATGATATGAAGCACATTTATAATATTGTCTTATCTGCACAGCTGAGGGTTCTTGATGAGCTTCGTCCCGGTATGAAATGTAAAGATGTGGACAGCATTGCCAGAGATTACATACGAAATTCCGGCTATGGCGACTATTTCGGACATGGACTGGGACACGGTGTAGGACTGTATATACATGAATCTCCCGCATTTAATACGAGAGATGAATCCATAGTAAAACCGAATATGATCGAAACAGATGAGCCTGGCATATATCTACCTGGTAAATTCGGTGTCAGGATAGAGGATATGATACTGATAACTGAGGATGGATGTGAACCACTTGCAAAATCACCTAAAGAACTTGTAGAGCTATAAGAGGAGACGGAGTCATCATAGATCAATGTAACGAAAACTGGAAGCTGGTAAAAGATTAGAAAAATGTCATAAAACACTTGCATTTTCGTACATTTGTGATAAGATATCATATAACTTAATAATGTATAGCTAGAGTGGGTTCGGGTTTCCGAATCCACTTTGCTGTTTAGGTGATTTATATCAGATCAAGGTTGGTGAATATGAAAAAGAGTGATATTGAAAGCAGGACTGAAAGTCTTGTTCTTCCAATCCTGGATAAGAATTCCTTTTCCTTATGGGATGTGGAGTACGTCAAGGAAGGTTCTGATATGTACCTGAGGGTATATATAGACAAGGAAGGCGGAGTTAATATTGATGACTGCGTAACTGTTTCAAGAGAACTGGATAAGCTGTTGGATGAAGAGGACTTCATAAAGGATGCATATATTTTGGAAGTGAGCTCTCCTG
>CAMHCL010000010.1 GCA_946183625.1 uncultured Lachnospiraceae bacterium | reverse complement strand
ATAGTATAATGAATTCATATATATTTGTTTGTATATGAGGGTTACTATACAAAAAGGAGGTAAAGTCTATTGAAGAAACAATTGAGAAGATTTATTGCAATGTTTCTTGCGCTCAGCATGGCTATTGGCATGATTCATATCAATGCAAGCGCTGAAGGTATTAATACTTCAGATGTTGAGATAGCAACAGAGGGTGATGCAAACACAGATGAATCTGTTGACGAGGCGGATGAGGCCGAGGTGACGGAGGAACTGGATGAAATTGTAGAACCTACATTTGACACTGTACAGGGGTGCCCTATAGAGTCAATAACAGATGTGCATAGCAGTACAGTATTTTTAAATGACAAGGATGAAAGTGGACATTATGAGTTTATGACTCCTTGGGTAAGAGTAAAAGACTACGATGAAAACGTATTTGATGGAGAAACCGGAGAACTTACAGATTATTTAAGAAATTATTATGACGGATTTGATTTTGAATTCAGATGCGAATCAGATCCGAATGATCCTGACACTGATTGGGGAGTTGGAGAGCATACAGCAATTCTTTCTCTGTATGTGGATGGAGAAAAAACCAATGTCTCTGCAACATATACAGTAAATGTGGTTGAAAATCCTATCGACTCCATAGAAATTGAACCTGTAACTGTATATCAGGGAACACAGGTAGATAAATGGGGATATGAAGATCCGGATGAAGGCTGGGTTGATGAACATTGGTATGGATATGATATGCATCCAAGAAAAATCACTGTCTATATGAACAATGATGATGACCCTATCTCAGGTGATCTCTACGATGTACGTGATGAGTTTAATAAAAGATATGGAACTGATATTCGTACTCGAGTTTTTGACGAGTCCATTCAAGGGCCTGGTTATGCTCCAGCTGTGGATAGTTATGAGATAAGATGTCAATTTGGCAATTTCTATGAAGATTATACTGTTATAGTAGCAGACTGCCCTGTAGACTCTATCTTTGTTAAGGATTTAAGCGTATTCTCAACTGATGTTGAACACCAGACAAAATGGTGGAATCCGGAAACTGGTGAAGAAGAAGTTGAATGGGATCGCTACAGAACATGGCCTGACTATATAAAGGTTGTATTAACTAGTGGAGAATCTTTTGAAGGCGAGCCTAATTTTGTAAGAGATCAGATTGCAGATTATTTACAGATTGATACTCACTTCGATTATGGTGAACTAGAAGATCAATCACCTACAAATGTATGGAAAGCAGGTAAGCATACTATTACATTCTCTGTAATGGGTCAGATGACTACTTATGACATAAATATTGTACAGTCACCTGTTAAGTCTGTTAAGGTTAACGATGTTAATCTTCTGGAAGGTGATTACCAGAATAGAGATGGATATTTTGATCCTGAATCAGAGTCGTGGATCAGTGATGTAACATGGCAGGCTTATGATACATGGCCAGCAAATGGTATTACAGTTGAACTTGATCCTGAGGTTGTTGGAACTGATGTAGAGACAACTCTTACAGGCGATGCAAATGATGTTCGCCGTCAGCTTGCTGAGATTACCGGTCAGCCTGAGAATAGTTTTGCTTTCGGACCTGAAGATGATCAGACTCCGGATACTGAAACTATGATCACTACCTGGACAACAAGTGTTCATACTGTAGATTTTAATGTTATGGGTGTTAGAGGCTCATATAAGATTTCTATTTATGATAATCCTATAGTATCTCTCGAACAGGAGGATTTCTCATTATTAGAGAGTGCATGCTATGAAGAAACAGGTTACTGGCCTCATGATGGACAGGGTGATCCTGATGTGAAATGGATGAGATACGATGAGTATCCACATAATCTGACTGCTACACTGGATGATGGCACAGTTTATGAGAATAAGGATTGGGCCGAGATTAAAGATCTGCTCGAAAAGAAAACTGGTTGTTCTCTTCGTGATTGGTCAGAAAGTGACCAGAAGCCAAGTGAAGAGGATCCAAGTAAGTCTGTATGGGCAGTTGGATCAGTTAATCCTGTAGTGTTCCATCTGGGACCTGCAACATGTGAATATAATATAGAAATAGTTCCTGGATTTATTGAGTCAGTAGAAGTAACTGATATGACATGGTTCGAATATGATAGAGAATATAGAGACAGCTACTGGGATGAAGAAACTCATCAGGATGTATTCTCACCATGGTGGGCATATAAGACATGGCCTAATGACATAAAGGTTACTCTTACTGAGGAATATGATAGTCTGGTGTTTGAGGGCGATGCAAATGATGTACGTCATCAAATCGCAGAAACAATAGGTATGGATGAGAGACAGATGGATTTCCATGTTGAGGGTGATGATCAGACACCTTCTTCACCGATATGGGATATTGGTACTCATGACCTTCAGTTCTATGCTTGTGGAGCTACCGCAGATTATTGTGTTAGTATCGTGGATAATCCAATTGAGGATGTAAAGGCTGATGACTTCGGTGTATTTGCTGGTGATTATATACATGAGCATTGGTATTATGATGCAGAGCAGCGCCGTGTTGATGCAGAATGGGAAAAGTATGATACATATCCTCATAATATAACTGTTACTCTTGAAGATGAATATGAAGGACTGGTGTTCGAGGGCGATCCTTGGGATATATCAAATCAATTGAGAGAAAAATTTGGTATTACAGGCATTGTGTTTGAAATATATGATGATCAGATGCCAGATACTGATACTATGATCACAACCTGGGAACCAGGTACACACAAATGTGAACTCTCATTTGGTAGCTATGATGCATGGTATGATGTTACTGTTACAGACTCACCTATAGAGAGTATCGAGGTTTCTGATATCTACAGGCTTGAAGGCGATACTTTTACAGAGTATGGATACTGGCCTCCTGAAGAACAGGGGGATCCTGAAGTTGTCTGGGAGAGATATGATACATGGCCAAATGATGTAAAGGTTACTTTTGTAGATGGTATAACATATGATGATAAGGATTACTTTGAAGGTGATCTTGAGGAAGTTTTAGATGTTATAGCTGATATCTTAAAGATTGACCGTGAGGATGTACGTGTTGACTTTAGAGATGATCAGAATCCTACAACTCCTTGGGGAATTGGCCGCCATAATTCGGAACTTCAGCTTGCAGGTGTTAAGGCTACCTATGGTGTTAATATCGTTGGAAATCCTATTGAAAGCATTGATGTAGAACGCGTAGAAGATGATATGGATGATAATGATTGTCCTTTAGGAGGATATTTTGATGAGTTTGGTCGTTGGGTAGATGATCCTGATTTCAAGGGATATGATATATTCCCACGTCCTAAGGGTGGAGTAAATGACGTTATAACTATTAATTGGACGGATTCAACTTCATCAACTGGTAATATGTTTGATTTAATGGACGAAGTTAGAGAAAGACTTGTAGAAGCAGGTCAGCTTCCTGAAGATGCCAACATTAGAATGGATTGGCGTGTATGGCATGATCAGACACCTGAAAATACATGGGAGCCTGGATATCACCAAGTAATGCTTCGTTACTGCGGAGTTGATTCTTACTATGACGTATTAGTATTTGGTGAAAGAGGCAGCTACTATGGACTTGCAACAGAAGGTGATGATTGGGTTTATTGCGAAGACGGATTTGTATCTACTACAACTACCGGCTTTGAGAAGGGCCCTGTAGCTGATACTTTTACAAAGACTGAAGAAGGAAGAATTCCAACACACTATGTTGAGGATACTGCTGATCAGTATTATTATGTGATTGATGGTGTTGTTGCTACAGGTTTTAATGGTCTTGTAGCTGGTACTATTGACGGTGAAGACGGAACCTACAGAGTGACAGATGGTAAGTTTGATCCTGGATTTACTGGTTTTACAGCAGACGAGGATGCAGACTGGTATGTATTAAATGGTAAGGTTGAAGAGATTACAAGTATCGTAAAGGATCCTGAAGACAAGATATGGTATTATATCGATGAAGGTAAGAGAGACCTTACATATAATGGATTTGCAACAAATCAGAATGGTACATACTGGATAGAGAATGGTGTAGTACAGTTTGTCACAAGTATCGTAAAGAACCCTGTTGATAAGAAGTGGTACTATATCGATAACGGAAAGCAGAACCTTAACTATAAGGGATTTGCAACAAACAAAAACGGTACATACTGGATAGAGAATGGTGTAGTACAGTTTGTCACAAGTATCGTAAAGAATCCTAAGGATAAGAAGTGGTACTATATCGATAATGGTAAGCAGAATCTGAAATATAAAGGATTTGCAACAAACCAGAATGGTACATACTGGATTCAGGATGGTGTAGTTCTGTTTGAGACAACTATCGTAAAGAATCCTAAGGATGGTAAGTGGTATTTTATCGATAATGGTAAGCAGAATCTCAAGTTTGTGGGATATGCAACGAATGAAAACGGCACATACTATTGCAAGAATGGTGTAGTTCAGTTCATTACCAGTGTTGAGAAGAATCCTAAGAATGGAAATTGGTACTACATAAAGAATGGTAAGTATACACCAACATTTACCGGAATTGCAAAGAACAGCAAGGGTTATTGGTACATAAAGAAGGGTATGGTTGATTTTACATACAATGGTACAGTAACATATAACAACAAGAAGTACACAATTAAGAATGGTAAGGTTGTATAGTAACCAATTTAAGTAATACTAAAGGGGCTTACGGCATATGTCGTAAGCCCCTTATCTTTTGTATAAATTATCTTATCTATAAATCTGATGTGAGAAAATAACAAATTAGTTAAGTTCTACTAAAGTCCATCCGAAATCCTGATATCCTATGATATTTAATCCGTTGGTGTCAACGTAGGATTTTACTTCCGCTTTTCTAGCTTCTTCAAGATAATCGAGATTGTTAGTAAATTTATCCTCAAGTTCTGTATCACCATTACAGAATTTCTTTATATCCGTATCATAATCTGCACCATCTCTGGCTATTTCAGCACTTACTACTTCATAGCTGCTACCTTTCTGCTTCAGATGAAGTATTCCCGGCATCTGTGTGCTGGCGCCTCCATAGAGGATGTTGTCATAGATGTCGTATCCCATAACCCAGAATACTCCGGTGATTTTGATATCGTTACTATCCGATTCATCTGTTTTAAATATAACAGGTGCAGGGATAAATACATCGTTTTCCATCGTGCCCGCAGTTTCCTTTAGACAGTATTCTGTAATAGCACTTATATACTTATCGTCACCATTATATTTATATTCTGGAAGATCAAGACTATAGTTTGCTGCTGTTGTCTTGTTATATGTTTTTCCAGTTTTATTATTTTCAAAGGATGATACATTATCAGAACCGTCAGTTTTTGCTGAATATAGGTATTCTCCGTTTGGATAGCCAAAGTTCACAAGAGTATTATCCTTTTCGTCGAAGGCACAAATACCTTCCTCGATAATATCATCATTTCCGCTGAATTTTATGTATTTACCATCCGGTCTTATGATTACCTTGTTGTTAACATCATCTTCCCATGTTCCTGCGATAGAAGCAAATTCACCCTCTGCATTTGTACCCGTTGATATGGTTGTGGTTGAAGATGAGCCATTGGAAGACGAGGAGGAACTATCCTTTGATTTGCCACAGCCAGTAAGTGATAAAGCAAGTATGATGGATAAGGCTGTTGCAGTATATCTGAACTTCTTCATATAAATTCTCCTTTTAACGTTCAATAATGTATTGTTATATCACAAAACCCGACATCTGACAATAGCAGACATCGGGCTTCGCATCGATACTTCGAAATTATTTATATGTTTTTTACAGATATCCCATTGGATCTACATAACCACCATTTACACGTACAGCAAAATGGAGATGTGGACCGGTTGAGATGCCGGTACTTCCTGCATATGCTATAGGAGTACCTGCCTGGACGCTTGCTCCTACTGATGTCTTAAATCCGGATAAGTGGAAGTAGCATGTGGAAATACCATTTCCGTGATCTATCATTACACAGTTTCCTCCGCCTTCCAGATAACCAACGTAATATACAAATCCAGGAGCAGCAGCTACTATAGTAGCCCCGTTTGAACATCCAATATCTATTCCTCTATGGAAGCTTGATGCACCTGGTGTTGGTGATGTACGAGCTCCGTAGTAGGAAGTGATATAACCTGATGAAGGTACAGGCCACTTAAATGCACCTCCACCATATGATGGAAGTGGTTCAGGTGCTGGCGCTGGAGCAGGAGTCGGTTCGGGCTGTGATTGTTGCTGCGATGCATTGCCAGGAGATGCTGTCTCAGCTGCTGCAGGCTGTACTTGTTGTGCCTGCTGTTGAGCCTGTAATGCTGCCTGTTCTGCTGCAGCTCTCTGCTGTCTTGCAGCAGCTTCAAGTGCGGCGATAGTAGCGTCCTGTGCAGCTTCGATACGATCGAGTTCTTCTATTGTATATTCCGTATCAGCAATGGATATATTGTAATCCTTGAGGGTTTCCTTCTTGCCATCCTGCATTACCTGCAGAGCAGCAGCCTCGCCCTCGGCTTCGGTCTTTATTTCTTCAACTTCTCCCAGGCTTTCCTGAAGAGAGGTTTCGAATTCATATATATCCTTCTCTATGGAAGCTAGTTCCTCTAACTGTTTCTGGTCATATACTGAAACCTGTTCAACGTATTCAGACTGATTCAGTATACCACTGTAATCTCTGACAGATATAAGTGCTTCTATATAAGCTGCATCGCCATTTTCATATGCAAACTGTATACGTTCCTTCATGGATTCGTACTGGCTTGTCTCAGCTATATATGCACTCTGAAGTGAATTCTCTGTAACAGCAATCTGAGCCTGAATTACATTTTTCTTGGAAGACAGTTCACGAATCTTATCTTCGTAGCCGGTTATCTCCTTGTCGAGGTCCTCTATCATCTGCATGACGTCCTCTTTTTCGGCCTTGAGTCTTTCCAGCTTCTTCTTGGCTTCTTCCTTCTTGGCTGATGTAGCTTCCTTCTCCTTCTCAGCATCACTGAGTTCGTCAGCATATACATACGAATCGCTGACGTTCATAATAGGTGCGGAAGCTGTGATCATCACCCCGACCATTACAGCTCCTACTAATTTGTATAGACCAAACCTTCTCATTGATTTCTCCTCACAATAAAATGTGGTTTCCATAACAATAAATATTATGTCTACTAAAATACCATTATATAGTAGGAAATATGCAAAATCAAGAGAGACTTTATGTAAATCAGAGATTTTTTTGCATCATATTTCATATGTAATGCTTAATTGTATATAGAATGCTTAAATGCCTTCCTCGGACACGTGATTATATGCAGCTTTTTCACAGCTGATCAGAAGAGTCTCCATACATTCGGCTATTAATTCCGGGGATTCGTCCATGTTGTGCTCAACCCACTCAATGATGATACCTGAGACTCCGTGAGCAAAGAATCTGGAGATGAATCTTCGGTTGGTGTTATCGACATGATTATTTTCATCCAGCTGATCGATGGCATCTGTAAAGACCTTCTCTAGATGCTTCAGTGCGAATTTTCTGATGTAGTCCTCTGCATGATTGATAGTATTTACGTAGAAGCGCTGCTCGTCCTTCATGCAGTTGAGCGCTTTGGTCAGACACTCCACCCAGTTATCGAAGGATACATCCTTCAGGTTAGTATTCAGAAGCATTTCTATATAAATCCATTCCAGAAGATCGAACTTATCCATGAAATGATAATAGAAGGTCTGACGGTTGACTCCGCAGTCTTCGGAGATATCTCTGACGGTGATCTTGTCGAAGGGACGTTCCTTACATAACTTAATAAGACTGTCGGCAATGGCTTTTTTAGTATCATTTGATTCTGACATATACATTTCCTCCAGTAGTTAATATAATATAAATATGTTATTATATGAAATGTAGGTTGTAAAGAGGGGGTAACTTAAATTGATTCCTTTTATTGCTGTTATGATAGTCCTGCTTGTAATAGTATGCACCATTATAATCGTATGCTCTAACAAAATTGGCAAGCTCGACCTGAAGGCCAAGGACCTGGGGTCTGAGATAGATACTTTGATATGGGACAATAATCATAAGTTAAAATGTGTCGCCGAGGTTTTAGATGAGAAGAAGATAGAACACACTATCGAGCCTGAAGATATCGGTATGATGGTGATTGGTATGAGTGCTACACTGCAGATGGCTAAATGTACAAAGATAGAAAAACAGAAGAATGAACTGGATGAGGTGTTGGAGAAGCATCCGGAGATAAGAGAGGATGAGAAGGCGTCAGCACATTTGACTAAGCTTGATAAGTTTACGGAGGAGATAGTTCCGGCGTCGCTGGCTTACAATAAGGCGGCCAATGCATTTAACAGTTATATATCTGTTTTTCCTGCAAGTCTTATCGCAAGTTATCAGAAGAAGAGTAGCAAGGAGATATTTGTTTATACGCCAACTTATAAGGAGAAGGCTTAATTTCATAGTTTTGTTAGACAGATTTGAAGAAGTGTCCAATGGATTGGTCACTTCTTTCTTTTTGTCTAATTACTTATTTTGAAGGCGGTCTTATACTCCGTGGTAAAGGGAGGCGAATAATTATGAATCGATTTGGCAAGATCGTAGTAAAATGCCGTGTTCCAATCTTAATTCTTGCTCTTATCTTGATAATCCCGGCGTTAATGGGTTATCTGAACACAAGAACAAATTACGATATCCTGACTTATCTTCCGAAGGATATCGAAACCATGAAAGGGCAGGATATACTGGCGAAGGATTTCGGAACCGGAGCATTCTCGATGGTAGTTGTTGAGGGAATGCCTGACAAGGAAATCAGCAAAATGGCTGATGAAATGAAGGAAGTTGACGCAGTAAAGGATGTGCTGTGGTATGGCTCAGTTGCGGATATATCGGTACCTGTGCAGGTGCTGCCGGATAAGTACCGCGACGCAATAGAGTCTGGCGATGCAAAGCTGATGATGATCATTTACAGCACAACGCTTTCAGCTGATGAGACTCTGGATGCTATTGAGGAACTGAGAGACATAGCAGATGAAAGAGTTTATATCGGCGGCATGTCAGCAGTAGTTGAGGATACTAAGAACCTGAGTGATAAAGAGGTGCCTATCTATGTGTGCATCGCTGTAATCTTAAGTCTGACGGTTCTGATGATCACCATGGATTCGTACCTGATACCGGTATTCTTCTTACTGAGTATAGGACTTTCGATAATTTATAACATGGGATCAAATGTATTCATGGGAGAGATATCCTATGTAACAAAGGCTCTGGCGGCTGTGCTTCAGCTGGCAGTTACCATGGATTATTCCATATTCCTGTGGCATAGCTATCTGGAAGAAAAGGAAATATACAGTGACAATAAAGAAGCTATGGCTGCAGCTATCAATAAGACCATAGTTTCCGTAGTGGGAAGCTCGATTACAACTGTAGCAGGTTTCGTTGCACTCATGTTCATGAGCTTCACGCTTGGTAAGGACTTGGGAATCGTAATGGCCAAGGGCGTTGTAATGGGAGTTATAGCATGTGTAACAGTTCTTCCATCAATGATCCTATGTTTCGATAAGGCTCTGATGAAGACGAAGCATAAGCCACTGCTTCCAGACTTCTCGAAACCAAGTAAATGGATAGTAGAACATTTCTACATATTCCTGATAATTTTTGCAATTCTGATCGTACCTGCATTTTACGGTCAGTCACATAACAAGGTTTATTACAACCTGGATTCATCACTTCCGGAATCACTGTCATGTATTCAGGCAAATAAGAAACTGGAAGAAGAATTCAACATGAATTCAACACATATGATCCTTATGGATTCCGATATTAATTCGAAGGAAGTCCGTAAGATGGTGGATGAAATTGAGGATGTAAAGGGAGTCAAGGCTGTGCTTGGAACTGATTCACTTATTGGTCCTGCAATGCCGGAGGAAATGATCCCTGAAAATATAAAAGAGGTTCTGGATAACGGAGAATACCAGCTTATATTCATCATGTCAGAGTACAAGGTTGCTTCAGACGAAGTAAATGCTCAATGCGATGAGATAAATGAAATACTGGATAAATATGATGAGTCAGGAATGCTTATAGGAGAGGCACCATGTACTGAAGATCTGATACGTGTTACAGATCATGATTTCAGCGTTGTTAATTCAGTATCAATACTTCTGGTTGCCATTATAATCCTGCTGGTATTTAAGTCGGCATCACTGCCGGTTCTATTGGTATCAGTTATAGAGTTTGCAATATTTATCAATATGGGTATTCCTCATTACACAGGAGCTACATTGCCTTTCGTTGCATCAATTGTAATAGGCACTATACAGCTTGGTTCTACTGTGGATTATGCGATACTCATGACAAATAAATATAAGGTTGCAAGATACGCCGGAGAGTCGAAGAAGGAAGCGGTTACCAGTGCACTTCGTACTTCAATGGGTTCGATAATAGTCAGTGCTTTATCATTCTTCGCTGCTACATTTGGCGTTGGAATTTATTCGGATATAGATATGATCAGCTCCTTATGTGTGCTGATGGCAAGAGGCGCAATCATCAGTATGTTTGTGGTTGTTCTGCTGCTGCCTGCAGTACTTAGAGTTTTTGATGGACTAATAGTCCATACATCGGTTGGATTTCGTAATAAAGAAGCTGATAAGAGAACTGGAAAGGAGTCATATAATTATGAGAAACATGCGGTTGTATAAAAAATATATAGCAATGTCTCTTTGTGCAGCATGTGTACTGGGAACATCCGGCTGCGGCACTAAGAATCAGGAAACAGAGGTTGTAAATACTGTAGATGAAGCATCAGATGCAGAGTCGGAAAATGTGACGGATGACCTTACTGAAGTAATCAGCAAGTCAGTAAATGCAGGCGGAGATTCTGATTCGGCAAAGGATGAAACAGTTTATATCATGGCCGATGCCAGTGGTTCTGACAAGGAAGTTATAGTAAGTGAATGGCTGAAGAATCCAGAAGGCGCAGCTGAAATCACAGACGAAAGTACCCTGGAAGACATAGAAAATGTAAAAGGCTATGAGGACTACGAAGAGAAGAATGGTAAGATGGTATGGCAGGCCGATGGCAGCGATATCTATTATCAGGGAAAAACTGAAGAGAAGCCACCTGTAGAACTTAAAGTTACCTACTTCCTGGATGGCAAGGAAATGGAACCTGAAGACATGCTTGGAAAGCAGGGGCAGGTAAAGATCAGGTATGAATATAAAAACAATTCGAAATATCAGGACGTATACACTCCATTTGTTATGGCAACAGGCGTGATAATGAGTGAAGATGATTTCTCAAATGTACAGGTTGAGAACGGTCGTGTTATCTCAGACGGAAGCAGATATATAGTAGTTGGAATGGGAGTTCCAGGACTCACAGAAAGCCTCGGACTTGATGAGAAGGAAGTAGTGCTTCCAGACTATTTCGAAGTAGAAGCATGGACAGACAGCTTCGAACTGGAATCAACAGTTACAGTTGCTTCAACAAATCTTCTCAAGGATAAGGACATCGCAGAGGATATAGACGTTGAAGAGATAACTGACGAGGTTGACGACGTTACCCAGGCTTACAGTGATGGTATGGACAGCCTTGTAGATGGAGTAGAGAAGTACACTGAAGGTGCTGACAAGATAGCAGCAGGCACAGGCAAGCTTGCAACAGGTACGGAAACACTTACAGACGGTGCAGGAAAACTCAGCACAGGACTTAACTCAGCAGCTAAGGGTGCAGATGAATTAAAGAACGGTATGGATTCTGCTTATTCAGGAGCAGCATCCCTTGATGAAGGAGCAAAGAAGCTCAGCGATGGTGCCGGTGCTGTCAAGGCTGGAAGCACGACTCTTAAGAATGGTGCAGATACTGTAAAGGGTGGTGCCAAGTCCGTAGCCGATGGAGCTAAAACACTTTCAGCTGGTGCAGCTAAGCTTTCAGAAGGAACAGACACTGTTGATAAGGGTGCAAAGAGTCTCTCTGCAGGTACAAAGCAGGCTTATGACGGAGCAAAGAAGGTAAGTGATGGAGCAAAACAGTTAAATGATAAGGTTCAGGCCATAGATTTAAGTGGAATGATGGACGAGGCCAAGAAGGAAGAGGTAGATCCATCAGTAGTTGCAGGTAAAGCAGAAGCAATCCTTGGTACAGATACTACATCTTATGTGGCAGGAAGCTTAGGCGTTGGCGCTATACAGACAGCCGCAGCAGATGGAGCAGCATACTATGGAAATGCAGAAGGAAATATAGCAACATATGTAGGAAATGCAGTTGCTTCTAGTGTTAGTGACTGTCAGGATGTATATGATTCTGTTTATGCTTCAGTATTAGAATCCACAGGAGATGCTGATATAGCAGCTGCTGCAGCAGATGCAGCACGAAGCACAGCAGAGAGCGCTGTTCAGAGTGCAGCACAGAGCGCAGCAACATCAGCAGCAACAAGCGCAGTATCAGATGGTGGTGCAAAATTTAATGCATTGGCAACAGCTAACCAGACACTTAGCAATAATCTGTCCAGTACAGTATCAAATGTAGCAGGTGCCTATGCAAAGGCCGGATCTGCAGTGACACTGGATGGTGTTGGTAAGAAACTGGGTGAATTTGATAAACAGCTTACAGAACTTAAAGCAGGAACTGAAGGACTTGCAAATGGAACATCACAGGTTGCGTCAGGGCTTGATACCCTTAATACAGGTGCATCCACACTTGCAGCAGGAACTGACTCTCTTGCTAAGGGAGCTGGTTCTCTTAAGACTGGTTCAAATGAACTGTCAAAGGGTGCTGGTACTCTTTCAGGCGGAACTGAGCAGCTGGCAGCAGGAGCTAAATCTCTTGAAACAGGAGCTGCATCTCTTGCAGAGGGTGCAGGTACACTTAAGAATGGTACAGGAAGTCTGCTTGTAGGACTTGGAAAGCTGGATGATGGAGCATCTACACTTACAGTAGGAATGCATCAGTTAGATAGTGGAGCCTCTACACTTTATAACGGAACTGTAACACTTAAGGCTGGTGTAAATGAATTAAACGCCGGTGCTAATACTCTGTCACAAAACAGTGGAGCATTAACAAACGGCGCTGAACAATTAAAGCAAGGTACTGTCAAGATCATCGACAGGATGAACGATGCAGAAGAAAAGGCTGAAGACTTTGACAAGAAACTTAAGACTGTCAAGGAAGCCGGTGATAAGTACCAGTCCTTCGCAGGTATCTCAGATGGTATGACCGGAGAGGTCAAATTCATCATCAAGACCGATGCCGTGCAGGACAAGTAGTCAGTACATTTTACAGATATTTTGTTGATTTAAAATTTAGTTAAATCCCATCATTTTCTGGGCAACCTCATAACCTAGTTTGATTATTCTCTCTCCTAAAAAGCTTTTCATCTGGAGTGCGTGCCCGAGAAATCTATGATTTACATACTTATACTGGATGGGATATTCGTTTTTAAGATAGGACCAAAGTTCGTCTCTTTTCGCCAGGGACTCTTTGGTCCCTATTTTTATGAGAAATGCAGTGGATACGGCCATCATTACGGCCAGGTATTCACTCATGTAACGACGAAGCTTGCGGTTCTCGATGTTCCTGAGAGAGTGATCCTCTATGAGCAGCCTGGTAACCAGGAGCTGCTGGTCGATCCTTCCCATCATGACCTGCTCATTTACGCTCTGGTCGTTACGCCCTATGTAGTAATGGTAGAGATCAACGTCCAGATAATACAGGTTCTTAACATATGGAAGAGGATGATATACATAGATGTTATCAACGTAAAATGTATGCTTTGGCATATCAAGTTTGCATTTGTGGAGCAGCTCTGTTCTATAGATGACAGAGTGCATCAGAATATTCTCCCATGGCTTAAATCTGCCGATGGAAGACCAGGTGAAGGTTGTGCGCACAGGCATTACCTGCTTGTAGTTGACACGACGCTTCCTCTTTACGCCCACCTTCTCATAAACATAGTCGCAGATGAGCATGTCGAAATACTGTTCCACCTGAGCGTTGCTGGTAAGGAATCCAACGGTAGCCATAAGTGCTTTGCGGCTTAACCAGTCATCAGAATCCAGAACCTTGTAATACAGTCCTCTGGCGTTTTTAAGTCCGGTCATTACAGCGTCACCGTGACCACCATTCTCCTGATGAATGACTCTTATCTGATCAGGGTACTGGCGTTGGTAGCTGTCAGCCTTTTCGGCTGTCTTATCAGTAGAACCATCGTCAACTATGATAACCTCAATTCCGTTTACTGGAATGATAGTTGAACGTATGGCACGGTCCATATATTTCTCTGAATTATAGCAAGGGATTGCTATAGTCAGAATAGGTCTATTATTTATTGAAACATCAGGCTTTTCTTTATTCATAATTTATCCTTGCTATACTTTTTTTATGCTGATTCGCTTTCCTGTAGTACGGCCTGTTCTTCTTTAACGCTTCTGCTCTGGATGGCAGGTGCGATAACATAAACTGCTGTATAGAATATGACACCCATGAAGATAGCGGTTATCACATCTATAATAGAATGCTGCTTCAGGAAAACTGTGGACATGATAATGAGTGTTGTGAGAGTGACATAGATCATCTTCACCCATATTCTGTCCTTGCTGACTTTACACCTCAGCATACCGATTGTGACTGACAGTGAGTTATAAACGTGAATGCTTGGCAGTACATTTGTATCAGTATCCTGTGAATACAGGAATCTTACGATATTTGTAAAAATGTTCTCTCTAGGGAAGGTATCAGGCCTGAGCTCCAGCTTGTTCGGATACAGCCATGAAACCAGTAGGAATACTGTCATTCCAAGAGCCAGATGCCATGCCATCAGGTTGAATTCCTTCTTATCTTTTAATATCAGGATTCCGACAGTTATGAACACAAAAGCAAACCACATGTAATATGGAATGATGAAGAATTCGCAGAAAGGAATCTTATCGTCCAGAACGCTGTGGATAATGTGGAAGTCTACATCTGTGCGCTTCTCCAGAGCAATAAATGTGGCGAAGTATGCCGGTATGTAGAGAATCCATAAAACGTATGGATTTTTCTTTATAAATGAAAGCATAGTTTTCTTCCTTAAATATACGAAATACTACATAATTTTATTATATTATCAATCGTGTGTCAAAGTATATTACATCCGCATCATCATGATATCTGCTCGTCACGCGGCTCGCGCCTCAAATCGTGACGAGCAGATATCATGATGATTTGGATGTGTTAACTATGTATAGAAAAAAAATAGTTAGAATGTTATAATAACACTTTAAGGTACGGGAGTGTATGCTTATGAAGGGTGTTTATGAGAACAGGGAATTATCCTGGCTTAAGTTTAATGAAAGAGTTTTGGAGGAGGCAGAGGACAAGAGAAATCCTCTATGTGAGAGGCTGACTTTCATGTCTATTTACCAGACTAATCTGGATGAGTTTTTCATGGTAAGAGTGGGGTCTCTGCATGATGAAATGCTTCTGTCAGATTCAGAGAAGGAGAGCAGAACCGGAATGACTCCGGGACAGCAGCTGGAGGCTATCAGAGAACGTGTTAAGGTCCTGGCTAAGAGAAAGGATAAATCTTACAATTCTCTTATGAAGGAAGTGGATCATAAATTTCGCGAAGCTGAATGAGGAGCAGAGTGCATATCTGGAGAAATATTTCACCAGTGAGATCATGCCGCTTCTGTCACCTATTACAGTTAGTAAAAGACATCCGTTCCCATTTATCAAGAACAATGAGATATGTGCTATGGCTCTTCTTTCCACAAGGAATAAGAATTCAAAGAGCAGATTCGGTATTGTACCTTGTAATAACGGCATGTTTAGCAGACTTATCGAGATACCTGGAAAGCCTGGGTATTATATGTTGTCTGAAGAACTGATATTACATTTTATGCCTCTGATATTCCAGGGTTATAACATTGATTGCAAGTCACTTATCAGGATTACCAGAAATGCAGATATTGATGCTGATAAGGTTTATGACGAGGAACTGAATTACCGCGATCATATGGCCGAGGTTATAAAGCAGCGTAAGAAGCTGCAGCCGGTAAGACTGGAATACACGAGAGATATAGATAAGAAGATCGTTAAGAGTCTGGCACAGTATTTCAAGATAGATAAAGAAATGATCTTCAATTCCAAGGCACCTCTGGATATGTCATTTGTATTTACGATCGAGGACATACTGAGAACTAAGAAGGAGCTGTTCTTCGATAGGAGAATACCTCAGAGATCACCTCAGTTTGACGAAACTAAGCCACTGCTTCCACAGATAATCGAGGGAGATAAGCTTCTGCATTATCCATATGAGAGCATAAGGCCTTTCTTAAATATGCTTCATGAGGCAGCTGTTAATCCAAATGTTGTTTCTATCAAAATGACTCTCTACAGACTTGCTAAGAATAGTAAAGTCATAGAGGCACTGGTGGAAGCTGCGGAGAATGGAAAGCAGGTTGATGTACTGGTTGAACTGAAGGCCAGATTTGATGAAGAGAATAACATAGGCTGGTCCAGAATGCTAGAGGAAGCAGGCTGTCATGTAATATACGGACTTGATGGACTGAAGGTTCATTCCAAACTGTGCCTCATAACACTTAATACGGATGAAGGTGTAAAATATATAACTCAGGTAGGTACAGGTAACTACAATGAGAAGACTGCAAGACTGTACACAGATATAAGTGTTATGACTGCAAATGAAAATATAGGCGCAGAGGCTGCCAGAGTATTCCAGACTCTTGCATTGGGCGAAGTTATGAAGAGGACAGATCATCTTCTGGTTGCACCTAAGTGCCTGCAGAATAAAGTTATAGATAAGATAGACAGAGAGATACAGATATGCCGCGATGGCGGAGAAGGATATATCGGCATCAAGATCAATTCACTTACAGATGTGAAGATCATGAACAAGCTGGTGGAGGCATCCAAGGCCGGAGTTAAGATTGAAATGGTCGTACGTGGTATATGCTGCCTGATCCCAGGTATTCCTGGTGAGACAGAGAATATCAAGGTTATAAGCATTGTCGGCAGATTCCTCGAACATTCTCGAATTTACATTTTCGGTAAGGATGAAAGAGAGGAAATTTACATAGCCTCAGCAGATTTTATGACCAGAAATACTATCAGACGTGTAGAGGTTGCTGCACCAATATATGATGCAAAGCTTAGAGATTATCTGAGAGAAGTATTCAGAATTGAAATGAGTGATAACGTGAAGGCACGTATCTTAGGACCTGATGGTAATTATACATATGTGGAACACACAGAGCCTGCTGTTAATTCTCAGGAAATGCTTTACGCAGATGCTTACCGGGCAGTTGGTTCGGTGATTGAATAAATCGTGGAGATACATAGGACATGAAGAAAAAGAAGAGGTACATGAGCATAAAGACATTTATCGTGCTTGCGATATCTATAGTTCTGACGGTAACGTTGGGACTGTGTTTCTTTGGCTTTACCTATTCTATGAAGCGTAAGCAGATGGATGATCTGCTGGCTTCGACAGAGAGTCGTACAGTTCGACTGGCGAATGACCTGTCCTTCTATAAAATGGATCTCTCCACTGATGATACAACTATATCAACGGATATAGATGAGTCAGCATATTTTAATAATGGCCGTATCATGGTCATTTCAAAGAATTACAAAATCCTCAAGGATACATATGTTCTGAAGCAGAATGATTATATCGTCAGCAAGGATATCATGAGTGTTATGTGCGGTTATGATGAGAAGGTTACCAGATACCGTGGTGACTACGCTGAGGTTATATATCCTATTGTCATAAATGATGAAGTGTCCGGAGTTATAGTTTCTACTGCGTCTATGCAGGATATAAATCAGAGATACGGCTTCCTATATAAGCGGATCGGCATAATGCTTTCGATTGTATTCATTCTGGACATACTGCTTATAATCCTGATCTCACGTAAAGCTGTTGAACGTATCGATGAGATAAATGAGGACATTTATAATACTTCACATGGCAGTCTTCACGACAAGCTTGAAGAGAAGGGCTTCCAGGAGACAAGATACCTGGCTCAGAATTACAATGAGGTTCTGGAGAAGCTGTCAACTATCGACCAGACAAGACAGGAATTCGTGTCAAATGTAAGTCATGAGCTTAAGACTCCTATCACATCCATGAAGGTACTGGCAGAATCCATTACCGAAAATGAAGGGGCGGGAGTTGAGGATTATAAGGACTTCATGACGGACATTATAGATGAGATAGACAGGGAGACAAAGATAATAAATGACCTGCTGACGCTGGTCAGAACAGATAATTCCAAATCAGTTCTGAATATAGAAGAGGTTAGTGTTAATGATATGCTGGATTCTATAGTGAAGACAGTAATGCCTCTGGCTAAGCAGAGATCTATCGATGTTTCCTATGAGAGTTACAAGGACATAGTAGCAGAAGTGGACGAAGTGAAGCTTTCGCTGGCTATATCCAATCTTGTAGAGAATGCCGTCAAATATAACATTGAGAGTGGATGGATCAAGGTTAGTCTTAATTCGGATAATAAATATTTTTACGTTAAGGTTGCAGACTCGGGTGTTGGTATTCCTGAGGATGCTAAGGATAAAGTATTTGATAGATTCTATAGAGTTGATAAGGCCCGCAGCCGAGATACAGGTGGAACGGGACTGGGACTCTCTATCACAAGAAGTATAATCAATGCCCACGGTGGAACTATAAAGGTTTATAGCGAATCCGGAAAGGGTACTACATTTACTGTTCGTATCCCGCTTAAGAGCAAGCTGGAGAAGGTAGAAGTAAAGACTCTCGAGAAGTCTACGAAGGCAGAGAAGACTGATGTCCTCATCGCTGAGGAGGATACTAAGTCTCCTGCAGCCGATGAAGAAAAGGATGCATAACATTTGATCTAGAGAAAAGGGTGCATGGCATTCGATAAAAAAGGGTGCATGGCATTTGATAAAACAGGGTGTATTCATGAATAAGTTACGGAAATCCCAGAAAAACTTAATAAGGATATCGGTTGGACTGATCGCTATAATGCTTCTCAGTGTTATGTCGGGATGCGTTGTTGCTCAGAATATTGAGTCGCAGACCACAGAGCAGGAACCTGTATTTAATGATGCAGGAACTGTTCAGCTTTACTATGTGAACAACATGGAGGTTGTTCCGGAGGATGAAAGATATCAACTGAAGCAGCCTGATTCGCTCTTTTCGTCGCTGGAAGAAGTGATGGGTGCGATGCATCTGTCGGGAGGAATTGCATTTGAATCCTATTCGATAGATACAGATAATAATATCCTTCTAGATATCACAATAGAAGAGGGAGTTAGTGAAGAGGATATACTTCTTAATAAGCTTGCTATCATTAGGAGCATTAAGGAGTTGAATGGCGCAGGAGATATTGCGCTGTCTATATCGGGTAAAATATCCGAAATAGCTACATATACAGACAGTTCATTTTTCTACTATGATGATGCCGAGGATTCCTCTGAGAACACGGGTGATGTAGTGTTATACCTGCCGGACAGAGGCACACTTAAGAAGGTGGTTGCAAGCGTCACCATCGGACCGGATGATTCTGCGGAATCGGCTGTTGTAAATCAGCTGGTTGCATACAATGTTCTGCCTGACGGAACTAAGATAAATGCAGTTTCGGTAATGAATGGAACGGTAACGCTGGATCTGTCGTCAGAGTTTATAAATCAAAAGCCTGATGAGGATGCAGTGCTGGTTATATATTCAGTTGTTAATTCACTTACTTCACTTCCAAATGTCAATAAGGTTCAGTTCCTGGTTGATGGTGAGAAGGTTGAAGTATATCAAGGTGTAGTGGGAATAGGAGGACCGTTGGAATTTGAAGATCACTAAAAGACCCCTCATGATAGCGGGGGTGGTCATGCTGCTGGGAGAGCTCACATATTACCTGGCGGATTATGACAAGGTATACAGTCTAATTACATTATTTGCGGCGATTTTAATCACGATATACAGCAGTATAGTTAAGCGTAAGATACAAAAAAGCTTAATTATACTGCTTTTTGTTTGCTTTCTTGCAGGGGTTCTGTGGGGGTATGGATTCTACCACAGAGGGGCGTCGAA
The DNA here is from genome assembly GCA_946183625.1 of uncultured Lachnospiraceae bacterium. Lineage (GTDB taxonomy): Bacteria > Bacillota > Clostridia > Lachnospirales > Lachnospiraceae > Eubacterium_Q. The sequence continues at coordinate 3,044 of CAMHCL010000010.1, read as the reverse complement.
GCTGGACGGGGCCTTCGCGTCGGGGGACGTGGTTGAGGTTGCTGGCGAGGTAATCTCCGTGGATGAGAAGGATTACGGAACATATTATTACATCAGCTGCTCGGAGGGGAAGCTGTGCGTATATGTGAAGGGCGAGAAAAAAGAGACGGATGTGAGCCATGGCGGAGGTGACGGGCAGGCCGGAATGGTGGGTGATGTGAGCCATGGCGGAGGTGCCGGGTCGTCCGAATCGACGAGCCATATACATGGTATCTGCCCAGGTGACAGGTGCATATTCAGAGGACGCCTGGATCTTCCACGGGAAAGTACGAATCCGGGAGGCTACGACAGAAGAAGCAGCCTTCGAGCAAAGGGTATCAAGTATGAGATGAAGGCGGATTTCGTGGAGAGATGTGATGGGGGAATGAGGGGAGAACATTTTACGGAGGTTAGTGATAGTGGAGCGGGGACAGAACATTTTACGATCATAGGATGGATGAGGAAATTCGCTTATAGGCTCCGAATAAGGCTGGGGGAGAGTCTGGAGAAATACATGAGCAAGGAGAAGGCGGGAATTCTCAAGGCAATGATGCTGGGTGATAAGGACGACCTGGATGAAAATACCAAGCTGCTTTATCAAAAAAGCGGGATTGCACACGTGCTTGCAATATCCGGGCTGCATGTGGCGCTGGTGGCAGGCATGATCGAGTTCTTGCTTGGGATGATGGGAATCAGCAAGAAGAAGGCCTCGGGGCTGGTTATCGTGGTGCTGTTTTTCTATGGCTTTATGACGGGCTTTGCGGTTGCAACCATGAGAGCTGTGATCATGATCACGATTTCCAGGATAGGACGGATGATGGGACGGGTGTCGGATACGCCGACGACAATGACAATAGTGCTGATCATTTTCATGATCCTCAACCCGGCATCACTTCTGGATGCGGGGACACATCTTAGTTTTGCAGCGGTGTTTGGAATCTATGTGAGCGAGGTGGTCTACAGGAAAACCTTTGAAGACACGAAAAGACTGAAGAAGCACAAGCCGACCAAGGGAGAGAAGAAAATCGGCGGGGCAATCATTACATCGCTTGGGCTCAATGCATGCATGATGCCAGTGATGCTCTATTACTACTACGAACTTCCGCTTTATGGAATGCTTCTGAATACTATTGTCATTCCACTGCTTACGGTGCTTATAGCGTCGGGGATTGGCGTGGTGCTGCTGAACCTCATTCCGTTATTGGGGAATGTTTTATGCCCGATACCTGCATTTGTCTGCGCGAGAATTCTGGACATATATGAGCTGCTTTGCAGACTTACTCTTAAGCTTCCGATGTCCCGTATCAATCCGGGGCATATGGAGGTGTGGCAGGTTGTGATTTCTTACCTGCTTATCGTGATGGGAGTGATGGTGTATGTCAGGTGGGATGAGGTAAAGAAATTCAGATTGTTCAGAAAATTCGGAATGGGAATTGGAATGAGAATGAGAAGTGGAAATGGAAAAGGAAAAGGAATCGGAACGAAAATGGGAATGAGATTGAAAATGGACAATTATTACTATGTTCTGTCAGTTATCAGGTATATCGTGATTGTTTCGGTGGTAATGATAATGATCGCCATTAGTACATTTGCCATTAATACTGCTCATGGACGAGTTGTGTTCCTTGATGTGGGGCAGGGGGATGGATGCATAATCCATGAACCATTTGGAAGAAATTATATCGTGGACTGCGGTTCCAGCTCCATGGAAGAAGACGAGGTGGGCAGGTACGTGCTGATCAATACGCTTAAGTATTATGGCATGTCGCACGTCCGGACGGCATTTATATCACATACTGATGCAGACCATGTGAATGGACTTGTCTTTGCTATGGAGAATAAAGAGTTGTTTGGGATTAAGGTGGATAATCTTGCGATGGCGAAGGGGACGGACGAGGATGAATACCTTGGAAGACTAATGACAGCGGCACGGAAATCGGGGTCGGCAGTTAATTTCTTTCAAAAGAAGACAAAGGTTTATGGTGCTTCAAGTGGCGAAGTGTTAGATGGACATTTTGAGGTTCTATATCCTATAGCTGTAAATGGCGAAATGCAAGCAGCGCCGGATGGGAGTTATGGAGGAAATGAGTATTCATTAGTGCTTAAGTACATGTATGGGGACAAGGATTTTATATTTACCGGAGATATTGGCGCAGAAACTGAGAAGAGATTATTGAATAGTTTTGAGAAAGAAAAGTTTTCGCTGGATGATCAATATGTGGTTCTCAAGGTGCCTCACCATGGTTCAAAGTATTCAAGTAGCAGTGAGTTCTTGAAGGCGGTTAATCCTGACATTGCAGTGATTTCTTGCAGCGAGAGAAATATGTATGGCCACCCATCACCAGATACGTTAAAGCGGTTGGAAGATGAAGGAATACCATGGATATGTACAAAGGATTCAGGGGCTGTAGAGTTTAAGATTGGGAGGTGATTTTGGTTTGTTGATAGTTTTGAAGATGGCTATGGGTATTTAGATTCCTTTTGCAGAAAATACCCTTATTAGAGGGTTGCTGTGGGTATAGGAAAAAAAGAAGTCAGAAAATACCCACGGAAGTGACTGGCTGTGGGTATAGGAAGAAAAAGAAGTCAGAAAAATACCCAAGGAAGTGACTGGCCGTGGGTATAGAAAAAAAAGGAGTCAGAAAATACCCAAGGAAGTGACCAGCTGTGGGTATAGGAAGAAAAGAAGTCAGAAAATACCCAAGGAAGCGACTGGCTGTGGGTATAGGGAAAAAAGAAGTCAGAAAATACCCAAGGGAGTGACCACCCAAGGGTAAAGAAAGGTAATTAAACAGTAAATACCCAAGATGATAATTAGAAAGAGATATTAAAAACGTGGAGGTGATATTTTGTTTGCAAATACAGAAGATATAAGGAAAAGAATACTTACTATTGAAGAAGAATTAAGGCGTTTTGATGTTGTTGATAAAAAATGGCCAGAGGGAAAACTTATTTGTGCAAAGAATGATAAGAATTATAAGTGGTACGTTAGTAAGAATAATGAGTGTATTTATTTACCGAAGAGT
>CAMHCL010000009.1 GCA_946183625.1 uncultured Lachnospiraceae bacterium | reverse complement strand
AGTGAGAGCTTAGCGAAACGAAGCAGAGGTAAAGCTCTGCTGAGTGACCGTTAGGGGAACCCGTAATGAGCGGGAGCGATGTCTGGAATAAACTATTACACAGGTCGGTCGATAACAAAGGTATTATTATGACTACCAGAGACAAAGTCCTCGCAAAACTTGAAATGCAGAAAGGCGCATACATCTCCGGCGAGCATTTAGCCGCCGATCTTGGTGTGTCCAGAAACGCCATCTGGAAAGCCATCAATGACCTTCGCTCTTCTGGCTATAACATTACCTCTGCCTCAAACAGAGGTTACATGCTGGACTCATCCAGTGATGTTATCTCTCCTCAGGGTATCCAGATTTATCTGAACAATCCGAAGGATGCTGACAGGATTCAGGTTTTTGACTGCATCGAATCAACAAACCTGGAAGCAAGGCGTCAAGTTATAGAAGGATATCATTCAGGAGATATAATCATTGCCAGGACACAGACAGCGGGAAGAGGACATTTGAATAAAATGATCGATTCTCCTGAGAGTGGGATTTACCTCAGTCAGATCATCGAACCTACTGACAGGGATATTCCAAATAAATCTATTCATGCCACGGTTCGTATTTCCAAGGCGATTGAGAAGGTTACCGGGAAGCAGGTGGAGATTGGATGGACCAGCAATATCTTCCTGGATGGCAAGAAGGTTGCGGGTATTCTGAATGAGGTAATTGCTGACCTGGAGACGGGTATCATCAGTAAATACATTTGTGGAGTCGGAATCATGCTTCCGGGATATTCCAGGAATCAACTTATAGCTGAGATAATAAATGAATATAACACCAGAGTCAGCAAGAAGGACATAAGCTTCTATAACGACCGCCTTAGACAGGTCGGAGAGAAGGTGACGATAGTCCTTCCGGAGCCTGATGGTGGTGCGAATACAGTTATTGGTAAAGTGATCGGACTGGACTTAGACGGATGCTTACAGTTAGAGAATGACAAGGGTAAGGTCATAGTTATAAGGAGAGGGTATATAGCTGAGTGATCTCCCTGATACCTTCATGAGTTATAGTTTATGGATGAGAGAAACAGCGTAATAATTAAATATAATGTTGGCGGAATAATAGTCAATCTTCTGCTTTCTGGTTTAAAGATGGCAATTGGTACGATTATTAATTCTCAGGCAATCTGGCTGGATGGTATTAATAGTTTTTCTGACCTTCTGTCGTCGGTGTTTTCTATTGTTTCTGCTGTTTTTTCCAGGAAGAAGGCGGACAAGAAGCATCCTTTTGGATTTGGGCGACTTGAATATCTGAGTTCCTTCCTGATAACTATTATCGTTATGTACATCGGCATCAGGTCTATATTCGATGCCATTGCAAATATTATAAATCCCGACGGAAAACCGGAATATACCGGTGCGGCTATCATCATAATGATAATCTCGCTTGTTTTGAAATTTTCTTATGGAGCTATAATGCGTTCCAAGGGTAAGAAGATCAACGCTATCGGAATGGTCATGACTGGTGTTGACAGTATGGGAGATTCCCTTATAGCTCTGTCAATCCTTGTGGTCATGGTGATCTACAGATTTACCGGAGTTAATATAGAAGGTGTGCTTTGTATAATCATTTCCGGAATGATCGTGAAGACCGGTGTCGTAATGATGAACGAGTGTACCAATAAAATGTTAGGCGGCCGGATCGATGCTTCCTACAAGCGGAGTATCTGCAAGATGATCGCTGAAGAAGATGAAGTCTTCAATGTATCGAATCTGGTGATACATAATTATGGAGAGGACAAATTCATAGGCTCGGTGGACATAGTAGTTGATGAAGATATGAAGGCTTCAGATATCAGTGCGCTCTCAAGAAGGATCATTAATAAGGCCGAGAAGAAGGGACTTACACTTACATCTGTTGGGATTGGTGGAACCAATTTCAGGGATTCGGAAACAGTTGAGATGTGGGATCATATCCTTGAGATTGTACTGCAACATAAAAAGATTATCAGAGCTCAGGCTTTCGTGTATAATAAGGAGAAGAAGGAAGCTTCTTTCTATATAGTTCAGGATTACAGCCTGAAGCAGAGAGAAGAAGATAAGAAGAAACTCTATGATGAGTTGCAAGAGAGATATCCAGACGTTACATTTGACATACATACTGCAATAGATGTTTAGTGAAAAATGGGAGATATGACATGAAGATTAATCCAAAGAAGGCTGCTCTTATAGGGCTGGCAGCATCCACGATGTTTACAGCAACAGGCTGTGGAGCAAATGTATCACAGAATGAAGAACCGGAGGTTTATGGCCCACCAGTGATAAGCGAGGAACCGGCTGAAGAACCAACTACGTCGGATCAGACCACAACTGAGGAAATCATCATGCCTCAGCAGAATGAGGAGCCTACAGTTTATGGTCCGCCACCAACGGATAAATAATATCATAGGGGTGGATTACTGTTATGGAAAATGCTACCAACATAAAAAAATATAATCTTGATGTACTTGCAGATTATCAGGCAAAGCTATGCAGGGAGCCGGAGCTGAGAACTCTCTTTTTTGAACTTACATTAAAATGTAACGAGAGGTGTTTTCATTGTGGCAGTGGCTGCGATATCAATCAGCCGGATGGTCTGCCAGTGGAGAAATATAAGGAAATCCTTGATGAAGTAAAGGAGAACTTCGGTACAGGTGTGAGGATCGCACTGACCGGAGGGGAGCCTCTTCTTTACAAGGATTTTTTTGAGTTGACTGCTTACATTAAGGAACTGGGTTTTGGCTGGGGCATGACAACAAATGGAACTCTTATAACTAAGGAGGTTGCGCATAAACTTGCTGAAACCGGAATGAGAACAGTGGCTGTGAGTATTGATGGTGTGGAGGCGACTCATGACAGATACCGCAGGACTCCTGGAGGATACAGGATTGCTATGAATGGCATTCAGAATCTGATCGATGAGGATGCATTCAGTTCCATCATGGTTACTACTGTTGTTAATCATGAGAATATTGAAGAGTTAGATGCGCTTTTTGATGTCTTCATGAATGTGGATATAAATGAATGGAGGCTTACGGGACTGGAACCTATAGGCAGAGCCATGGATAATCCTGATATGCTCCTTACTGCAGAGGATAACCGTCGCCTCATGAAGTTTATAATGGAAAAGCGTGCCCAGAAGATTCCGGTGGAATATTCCTGCTGCCATTTTCTTGGGGAAGAATATGAAGCAGAAGTGAGGGACTGGTACTTCCTATGTAACGCTGGTATCTATGTTGCAGGTATACAGGAAAATGGTGATGTGAGTGCCTGCCTTGATATCCCGAGAAGTGATAAGACGGTGCAGGGTAATGTGTTGAGAGAAACTTTTACAGATATTTGGAAGAACAGATTTGAGATATTCCGCACTCCGCTTTCTGAAAGAAACGAGACCTGCAGAGAGTGCCCACAGAAGAAGTACTGTAGGGGTGGTTCCTACCACAGCTGGGATTATGAGAATGACAAGCAGAAGGTCTGCATGGCAGGAGTGCTGTTCTGATATATGTACTTGATAATGATGGAGAATTAAAGGATTAACTATGATCGAACTTGCTACTGAGAACGACAGAGAAGAAATATTAAAATTATATAAGATGCAGGTGGGAAAGGAATTCTGTCCCTGGACGGATGAGTATCCTGATGACGAGACGATTACATATGACCTATCGAGAGATGCGCTTTTTGTGGAGCGTCTTGAGGGAAGAATTGTTGCTGCGATATCTATTGATCTGGACGAGGAGGTTGAAGAACTGGAGTATTGGAATCCAGAGCTTGCACCGGGAGGTGAGCTTGCCCGTCTGGCAGTCCTGCCTGAAATGCAAAGCAGAGGGATAGCTAGACGGATGCTTGAATTTTGTATGGAAGAGTTAAAGAGAAGAGGTTATAAGAGTGTTCATTTCCTGGTGAACAGACACAACGTCAAGGCACTGCGCTCCTATGACCATCTGGGTTTTGATGTGGTAGGGGAATGCTATATGTTCGAACAGGATTTCTATTGTTATGAGAAGGTTTTATAAGGGGATTGATTATGTGTTATAACATTTAACAAAGATGTATAAATGGGGTGAGTAAGCTATGTTTGTGAATAAATTGAACCAACTATATAAACCAGACCGGCTGCTGTATTACATCGATGCGAATGAAGAGGATATCAAAGCTTTTGGAGATGGTAATATTCCTGACAAGATTAAAATGTATGCTGATGCTTTCGGTACCTATGACTATCCGGGGGTGTTTTATCTTAAGAATTCTGACAAGCCTGTGATCGGAATAGAGTACAGGATTGGGGATGGCAGGATTGATTATCCGAAGGGGCTGGAATCTATTCAGCTCGACGGCTCATTTTACTATTCTATTGAGCTGGATGAGGAGACTGAAATCAGCCGTGAGAATATCACGGATATGTTTAAGAACATAGCTGGTGATGATGATGCACACAGGGTGTTTAGTGATCTTTTTATCAAAGCTTCTCCTGATGTGATCGCTGTTTTTTCATACTCCAAGAAGCTCCGTATACTCTATGACTGCGAGCTGGATAAGGAGATAGCTGGAAATATCGTAGCTGATAATGCTGATCTGCTGGATAAATCTTTTCTGTATCAGATGGCATTTCATGATCCTATTACGGGGCATTACAACTGGAACCATCTGGTGGCCTTTCTTGAGATGCCAATATACAGCGGAATAAGTGATTATGCATTTGTACATTTTGACATTAAGGAATTCAGGGTTATTAATGAGGTGTATGGACATATCGCAGCTAACAAGGTTCTGTGCAATGTTGTAAAGGCCATGAACGATGCGGATTTCGTTTATGCCAGTGCGCGTTGTCACAATGATAATTTTGCGATGATGATAAAGGATATGCCTGAGGAAGAGACTATCCGCGTGCTCGAGGAATTCTTCGAATCCCTCTCTCATCTGGAGGAGGATCCGAGTTATAAAATATACTACAGATGCGGCGTGGTTCCAATGCAGAGGGCGATACTTTCAGGGAATCGTGTATCTGATGCCGGCAAGATGGCTCAGGCTCTGGGCGTGAATCAGAATCAGACTGATATTACTGTATACACTGATAAAATGCATGAGGATATCACCTGGGGTATTTTCATTAAGTCTTATGTGGATAAGGCAATAGCCAGAGATGAGTTTTGCGTTTACCTGCAGCCAAAGTTTGATATTAACAAGGAAGTTATAAAAGGAGCTGAGGCTCTGATCCGTTGGAACTATAAAGGCAGGGAATTCCTGTCGCCGGGTCGCTTTATTCCATTTTTCGAAAGGGATGGATCCATTGGAAAGGTGGACGATATCGTACTTGAAAAGGTATGTAAAACACTGGCGACGTGGAAAGAAGAGGGAAAGCCTTTATATCCTATATCTGTTAACCTGTCACGTAAAAGACTTTTCGATGAGAACCTTATTGACCATCTGGTTGGTATAATCGATCGATATGGAGTCAGTCACGAACTGATTGATTTTGAGCTGACAGAGAGTGCTACATATGATAATACCGAGTATATGATCCGTGTTCTTGAAGATCTTCGTGCGAGAGGTTTTAAAATTTCGATGGATGATTTTGGAACAGGATACTCATCACTTTCACTGCTGACAGAGATGCCTCTTGATACACTTAAGATAGATAAGAGCTTTGTAGACAAGCTTGGTACGAGTCATGAACGGGAGGAGGACATAACTGTTATCCGTCTTATCATTACCCTTGCCAGAGAACTTGGCTTTATATGTCTTGCAGAGGGTGCAGAGAAGATAGAACAGGTTGATAGGCTTCGTTACCTTGGATGCAATGTGATCCAGGGCTATTACTATAGCAAACCGATACCTATTGATGAATTTGAAGAACGGTATTTATGATAAAAAATATCCCATACAACAATCAAATGTTGTATGGGATTTCTTTCTCTATCGTTACCTCCTTAATAATATCATATATACGTCTTTTGCTTTTTCATATGTTTCTCCCTACTTATAGTATACAATTATTTAACGGAGTAATCGACGCTTTTTTATATAAACAGGCAAATACTTGTAGTATACTGTTTTGTAGATGTATATATCACCATTTATCCTTTTTATATTATTAGACATAGTTGATTTGGAAGAGAAAACAAGAATTATTGAAGAATAAGAAATGAAAGTATTAATATTAAATTCTGGACTTGGCCTCAGAATGGGAAAACTAACTTCGGATAAACCTAAATGCATGATAGAATTATCGTCAAAAGAAACAATTCTATCAAGACAATTAAGGATGATTAATGATGCCGGTTTAAATAGTGTAGTAATAACAACGGGGTATCGAGATACTGAATTAGTTGATTATTGTGAAAACCTAGATTTACCAATTGAATATTTGTTCGTTAAAAATCTGATATATGATCAGACTAATTATATATACTCCATATATTGCGCTCGAGAATATTTGGATGATGATATAATTCTTATTCATGGTGATTTAGTTTTTGATATGGAGGTATTTAAACGAGTTATAAATTCTCCGGTTTCCTGCATGACGGTTTCTTCGACACTTCCTTTATCAGAGAAGGATTTTAAAGCACAAGTAATAGATGGGAAGGTTATAAAAGTTGGCGTAGATTTATTTGATCATTCTATGCAAGCACAAGCACTGTATAAAATAAAAAAAGATGATTGGGATCTATGGCTAAATAAGATAATTGAGTTTTGTGAATCCGGTAAAACGAAAGTTTATGCGGAAAATGCGCTGAACGAACTAGAGGGAAGAGCAAATATTAGTGCGTTAGATATCCAGAATCTGTTGTGTTTAGAGATAGATAATCTTAATGATTTGGATGTTGTGAATAATAAACTAAAAAATGAAATTACTTTACTTTCAATCATTATTCCTACATACAACTGTGAGCATTTCGTCTCGGAAGGTATAGATTCTGTGCTCAGCCAGCTGCCTGAAAATTGTGAACTTATTCTGGTGGATGACGGTTCGGAGGATGGAACAAAGAATGTGCTCTCATCTTATGAGGGAAGACAGGACAATCTTCATATCATTTACGAGGTTCATCGAGGGGCTTCCGGAGCCAGAAATACAGGGCTGGACAGAGCGAAGGGAAAGTATGTGACCTTTATGGACTGCGACGACTGTCTTAAGGCTGGTTTTCTGAAAAGAAACATTTCACTGCTAGAGTCGGATGCGGATCTCTATATATTCGGGATAGAACGGGTGCTGCTGGATGGCAGTCGGAGCGCGTCGACCTTACAGGATAGGGAGTTCTGGAATATATCGGATTTTGCGGATGAATATATCAGGACAAGAGCTATGCTGATCTATTCTAATTGCAATAAATTTTATAAGAGAAGTGTGATCGAAGGAAGGGGTATCAGATTTGATGAGAGCTTCTTCTTCGGTGAGGACAGGCTATTTAATTATAGTTTTCTCATGGGGGCTGGCAGCGTAGTTACTTCTTCGGAGATTATGCTGGAGTATATCCAGAGAAGTCTGGAGTCTATGTCTACCAAATATGATCCGGATTATTATGATCGTATTATGAAACTTCATCATGCAAAGGTGGACTGCTTCACAAGCCTTTCAAAGGGAACGACGGAAGAGGAAAAGAAGCTCTTTGAAAAGCGTGATCTGGAAAGTGAGATCAGAAAGATGGAAGCGTTAGGAATAAATGTGAATGAAAGGAATAACTGAAGTGTTTCGATTTATAATGCCTGATAAAAAACTGCCTGCTGAAGAACGTAAGCAGCAGCTCATAGAACAAATGGATGAATTCCTGGAATTGGAACCACTTAAAGAGGTTATGGAACTTCTTCATACTGACCTTGATAATTTAAAAAGGGATTATGACGGCAGATCAAAAGCGGGTGGAAAGGTTGTGGAAATGCAGGTTATGAATCCTGTAGAGGAGATTGAAAAGCTCCGGGAAAAGCTATATCCCCTTTTGGTAGAGTTGGGATTCTTTCATATCAATAAGCCACGCTTCGAGAGTAACAGCAGAATAATAGTTCTGGGCGGCTCCTTTAATGCCTGTTTTAAAAGAACACGCTGTGTGGCACAGTGGAAGGATTCTTCAACTATATCTGTGGATGGACTATCCTGTTATCGTCCGATCAATCCGAAGGAGCGTAGGAATTCGGAATTTACATCTTCTGCTGAAACTGAATTCGGTGTATTAGCTGAGGCTTTTGCCAGTACATTTGATCTTACGAAGGATGATTTTGAGGAGGATTTTGTCAGTGACAGGAATCTGAATAGTGTTTCCTGTATCAGAAAATATGGAAGCTCTTATCGTATATATGCTGCTCCGTCTGGTGCGCCTGAGCTGAGGCGTGCGGATACAGGCGATACTCTTAAATTCTATAAGGAGAATGCAGGTATATCTTCGGATGATTCCATTCTTGCAGTTACGAATAATATCTTCTGCAACAGACAGTTACTGCAGCTGGCACATTTTATTATTGAAGAGGGGCTTGCGGTTGATATAGATGTTATTGGCTATGATTCGGGAGACAGTATTGCGACAGCTGAGTCGTACACCCCTATTCTATACGTACAGGAAATTATAAGTATCCTGGACTGGATTGACAGATTTAAGGCGGAATAAGGAATGATCGACATATTAAATGATATAGCAAAAGAAAATGAAATAAGGCTGTTTATGGCAGGGGATGCGCTGATCCATGAAAGGGTATATAACGATGCCCAAAAGCCTGACGGCTCCTATGATTTCAGACCTATGCTGGAATATATAAAGCCGCTGGCTTCCAGCCATGATCTGGCCTTTTATAATCAGGAGACTATACTAGGTGGGACTGAGTTTCCGCTTTCCGGTTATCCAAGATTTAATTCGCCGCAGGAAGTGGGGGATGCATTTATTGATGCCGGGTTTAATATGGTGGCTCTGGCCAACAACCATACCATGGATATGGACGAGGCCGGAGTGGTAAGCTCGGTTAATTATTGGAAGAAGCATGGCGATAAGGTGATATATACTGGCCAGTGGATCTCGGCTGAGGAAAGGGAGGAAGAGACCTCAAGGATATATGAAAAGAACGGAATCAGATTTGCCTTCTTCGCTTATACCACATGGACGAATGAACTGGAAACTCCAGAGGGGAAGGAATATTTAAATAATGTATATTCCGACGAAAAGGCAGCTGCAGATATAGCCAAGGTAAGAGACAAGTGCGACCTGATAATAGTGGCAATGCACTGGGGAACTGAGTACTATGAAGGCGTTGATGAGGATCAGGCCAGGATAGGAAAATTCCTGTCAGACCAGGGTGTGCAGCTTATCATTGGTTCACATACTCATGTAGTCGGTCCGGTTAAGTACATAAACGATGGAAAGTCACTTGTGATCTATTCACTGGGCAACTTCTTGTCTGATCAGAATAGTGTGTCTAGTCATAGTGTGAAAATCGGATTGATGGTGAGGGTTGTTATTAGGAAATCATTTGATGAGGATGGAAATGTATCGATTATTATTGAAAGTCCTCAAACAGAGCTGTCCTATGTATTTTCAAACGAAACAGAAAAGAAGAATTATAAGATTTATCCGTTTTCAAAGTTGACTGATGAAATCCTTCCGGGATATGAATCTGTTAATGAAGAGTATCAGGGGATTGTAAGTAGTAGTTAATCTGGAATTAATTTAAAAAGAGTTCTTAAGGACTCCTTAATAACTTAAATGCTATAAAGGTACTGTAAGCGAGAAGCTGGCAGTACCTTTTCTTATCTCTATGCTCTGTCCGGAATGGATAAGGCAACAGCGGGAGATAATATTTTTACCAAATGTTGACTCTTTCATCAGGCGCCAGATACATGAGGTCGCCTTCTGTTATATCGTAAGTATCATAGAATTCATCGAACTGCTGGCAGGTTGCATTTATTCTCAAGTGGTAGAGAGGGTGTTCGTTGAAGATATCACCCTGCTCAACTATGAGAGTTGACTGCTTAACCCAGAGCTTTGAGTGGATTCTGAAGTATAGGTCGTAATCGAAGTTTTCTTCTTTGGATGCTATGTTAAGACCTATAGACATTCCGCCGATGTCTGCGGCAGCTTCGCCCCAGTAGAGGGAACCGTCACATTTATTATATGGATAAGGGACAAATGTGCTGAAGTAATCAGCCAGCTTGTTGGCCTTTTCCATAAATGCGTTGTAATCAGCTTCAGGCATCCAGCCATATGGATTATCTTCAGTCACAACCATATTTCCATCCTTGTCATACTGAATACCATTCGGATCAAAACCATGTGTCAGCTCATGGCCGATAACCTCGCCCAGAGTTGCCAGCTTTTCTTCTTTGGACATATCTAGTCTGTAGGTTTCGTCGTTTAAGAAACCGTCCATAATGAAGAACTGATTGTATGCTCCGAAGTAGAAACAGTTATTAATTGTAGTGGAGATAGTAGGGTCTACATCATATCTCCAATCACCCTTAACACGTTTCTGGCCAACCAGTTCACCGTTATGCTTTTTGGTATTTACAGTAACCTGCGCAAATGCATCCAGATAACTGGAATCAGGATCAACTGCCAGGTACGAACTGTCTATAGGATTGTCGGATTTAAGGATGGAGAATTCCATGTTGTCGAGCTTTGCGATACATGCCTTCTTGCCTTCATCAGACATCCAGTCTTCACTCTCAATTATTTCACGGAATGAATCCTTTATTTCTACAGCAAGCTCAGTTATATCATTTCTAACTTCATCATCGATCATATAGGTTGTATAGACGTTCTCTGCGGCAACGCCAAGAGCTCCTCTGGTGTTGATAAGCTCGCTGAGATATTGATCTTCCAGTGATTCTTTAGTATATCCGGAGCCTTCCTCTGGTTGTTCCTCTGCATCAAGAGGAGATGCATCTGGATCAGAATAATTATAATAAGCATTTACTGTGTCCATGTTCAGATAAGCACTGGCTGTATAAGCTGTATGTGCGAGACAGTATGATTTCAGCTTGGACAGATTCTCCTCTGTATAGATGGAATCAAGAGTTCTGAGATATTCAGGATATTTCACAATGGCAGTTCCCTCTGTAATATTATAAGCTTCAAATATTCTGCCCAGCGGGAAGTTTTCACATTTTGCGGATATTTCATCCAGAGGTGTCTGGCTGAGAAGTTCGTCGTCTTCCTTCTCGTTATCATCAGGCCAGTCCTTGTCCAGGAGAGTATTCTCCAGGTCATAGAATTCTTCCATTATCCTGTCTATATCCTCTGGAGCATAGCCCGCTTGCTCCAATACATATCTGGCACTGACATCGTAATCCTTTCGGGTGCTGTCAATCTCTTCCTTATCGGAGTTATGGTAGATCCTTGGAAGTACAGAGAAATCATCACCCTCAATCTGAACAATCCAGTTAGCAGTATCCTTCACATCTAAAGTGGTGTGAAATGTAACGAAGATGCAGAATGGATCGACCTCAGGATTGGAGAGATAATTATTCATATCTTCAATACTATTTATGCTATCGATGGCGCTCAAGTATTTCTTTACAGGCTCTATACCTTCTGATTCACGTTTCTCCCAGTTAGTAGCAATATCATAATAATCACGTATACGCTGTATGTCATCGCCCTGATATTTATCACGATCTTCGAAGACTTCGATCAGTCTGTCTTCTACAGAATATACAGAATCAGCTGGTGATACAGAGTCGCCCTGTGTACTTACATTTGCAGTAGTCAGCCAGTCATAATTGGATGATGTGTAGAAGTCTGTTTTTACACCAGGATCTTCCATCTGGTTAGCAACGCCATAGATGGTACCATCAACCCATTGACTGCCACCATCGACCCAGATGACAGAGTCGTCTTTCAAGATATTGTCAATATCTCCATCATAGTCGGTGGTACGCTAAGCCTGGTTTGAAGCTGCATCATAAGTATAAACACCTGTTTTATCACCTGCAGATATAATAAGCTCTGAGATGGTATCTTCATTAAGATCGCGAAGAGTATACTTGACGCCCTCTTTATAGGCAGATGCCTTAACACCGGAGAGATACATGACTTCTTCTGCATCAAATTCATATTCATCAGATGTATTTATTTCTATGCTGTCTGTCAGGATCTCGTCTGTGGAAACTCCTGCATTTGAAGAAGATGCAGTATTATCTGTGCCTGCTGACTCCTGGCTGTTATCCTCCAATCCACAGCCGGATAAAGAACTAAGAATACATATACTACTTAAAACCACACTTATAGCTTTACGACTGATCTGATTTTTCATAACGCCTCCAAAGGTTTTATTATTTAAGTGTATCTCTTGATAATGTATCATAATCCTGCTTTACTTACAATAATTGTAAAAACGATAAAAAATTAACGATAAACGATAAAAAATTATTGACAAAGATATGGGCTTAAGTTACAATGCAATTGTCAGAACTGATCAGAGACGCATTTTACTATTGATTAACATATGGAGGTTTTTGAGATGAATGAAGAGAATACAAAATTAGCGAGGATACAGAAAAGTACGAAGATAGCAAATGTCATATCAAGGATTTTTATGATCTTTGCTATAGTAGGATGCACAATTTGTGTGATAACAGGAGTTTTATTCCTTACAAATCCTGATAAGTATGATAAAATGATTGAGGAGCAATTAGCAACAAAAGATGAATATACCTACATAGATGAGGATGAAGATGAAGATGCTGCGGATGCTGTAGAAAATGAGATGCAACTGGAAGATAACCAGAGATTTAAACTGGTGGATGTTGACATTGACGACATCGAGAAGCTTAAAAATACTGAGCTTGAATCATCTGTTCCAGCACTTCAGAATTATTTTGACGAGCATGAGGGCTCAATCAGTCTGTCTCTTGGACTCTATATCCTGCTTGCAGGTGTAGCTTGTGGAGTGCTTGCAGCTTCACTGGGACTGATATCCAGCGTTTTTGCGATAATTCTTAAAGAGGGTAATCCTTTTTCTGACAAGGTTATGAAGCGTGTAGTTATATCAATGATAATAATAAGTGTTGTAATTGCGCTTACTTCAGGCTTTGGCTTTGCAATCCTTCTTGGTTTTATCACATGGGTTATTTATACAATCCTTGATTATGGTCGCACCCTTAAGACACTTTCAGATGAGACATTATAGGAGGTGCTTATGGGAAGGATAATACTTAGACTTGACCGTGTAATGGCTGACAGGAAGATGTCGCTTAATGATCTGTCAGAGAAGGTCGGCGTATCAAATGTAAATCTGTCGAAAATGAAAAACGGACGTATATCAGCAATACGTTTCTCTACACTGGAAGCAATCTGTGATGCGCTGGATTGCCAGCCGGGAGATATTCTAGAGTACGAGAGGGATTAGCTGCCCCCGTTCGTTTATATATAAAGGGGTTACGCAGGAATGAGAAAAGATATTGTTAACAGGAAGCGTATTACGGGATTGTTTCTTGCGGCTGCCATGGCTTTTACAATTGCCGGCAGCCCTTTTTGCGTTTACGCAGAGGGACAATCAGAGGAACAATCGGATGTGCAAACAGAAGAACAATCAGATGTTCAATTGGAGGAAAATCAATCGGAAGAGAATCCATTATTCTCGGAAGAGATTGATTATTCCGACTCGGATTACGTGGAAGGCGAAGTAATAGTGTGCTTCAGAACAGATGACTCTGATACCCTTACACGGTCAGAATGCGATGAGATCGCAGATGATGTAGAGGATGAATCTGATACGGTGGAAGATGTATCGGTTCTTATGGACCTTCCGGGAGAACCTATTGGAGAATATAACAACTGCGTTCTTATGCTGGTCAGATCTGAAACTCAGTCGACTGAAGAGATAATCGCTGAAATGGAAGCGAGAGATGATGTTCTCTATGCTGAACCAAATATTATATGCAGTACTTCCACAGAAGACATGACTGGCAGCCAGTATAATGCTGATTTTGATAATGGTATGCATGTTCAGAACTGGAATACATTTGATGAGGTTTCCGGTGAACCAACTCCATTGGTGGACACTTCTGAGGTGGTTGTGGCTGTTCTTGACACAGGAATAGATTATCTCCATGAAGATTTAAAAAATGTGATGTGGGATGAGGGCGAGAACTATCCTTCTCTTGTTGCCATGGGTGGAGGAAAGTACGGAATATGTGTTATCGCCAAGAATTCATTTGGATTTGAATATAATACTACAGATCCTATGGATGATGATCATCACGGAACACATTGTGCAGGAATAATAGGCGCGGAGTGGAATGGCATAGGTGTAAGTGGTATCACAACTGGTACGAAGCTGATGGCTGTTAAGCAGATGAACAACCAAGGCTTTAATACTATTGTGGAATGTATTTATGCTTATGACTATGTGATCGCCGCCAAGAAGGCTGGTGTAAATGTGAAGGTTGCCAGCAATTCCTGGCATGATACGGTGTTTGGTCATACCATGGATATTCTGGTAAGAGAAGCTGGTGAAGAGGGAATAGTTTCGATTTTTGCTGCGGGAAACAGAACTTCAGCTATGAGCTCCAAGGAAATCCTGCAGGGTACATTTTACAATAACCCATATGTTGTAGTTGTTGGAGCCAGTGATGATAAAGGTGAGATGACGGACTTTAGTAATTACAGCAGAAAAATGGTGGATATATTTGCTCCGGGTTCCGCTATACTTTCCACGATGCCAAGAAGAAGCGGCGAAATGGCTGAAAATGCATCTGTGTACGAGAAGGACGGAGTCAGCTATACAGTGGACTATTCCGCTGAAGATATAGAAGTAGTAGATAACCATATTGATTGTCTTATACCTATCAGCGGTGCTGAAGCCGACTTTAATTCTTATATAACCGAAGAGGAACTGCCTGGTGTGGGAAAGGTTATAAAGGTTCAGGCCGACAATGAGGCTGAAATGCCTACGATAATGTCGGACTATATGGGAGAAATCAATGAATGCGTAGGTGGTTATATTGATCTGTATGTGGATCATGATGTGAAGAATGTATCTACAAATTGCTATAATCCTGATGTTCCAACTGATAAGTGCAACAGCTGTACTGTGTTGGATGTACAGGCGGGAATTGTAAGGGCGCCTTTTGTGTTTTATCCGGCAGGTGATCCTTCTAAAAATGAGTCACGTTTTCAACTGTTTCTTGATGTAGGTGATTTAGGCGTATGCGAAGATCATGTATATATAAAGGGTATTTATTTTTCGCAGGATGCAGTTGCCTATAAAGAGGAGGGCGGTACTTCTATGGCAACACCAGCTGTGGCCGGAGAGGCTGCTATGCTTGTCGGTGCTTTCCCTGATGACGGACCTGATAAGATCGCTGCAAGGATAATCGGAAGTGCTCGTCCATATGATGCCCTCCACGATAAATGTGTATCAGGCGGTATTGCTGATGTATCAAAGGCAATGGCCGGGGAATATGATCCGGTGGTAAATGTGGTGGAATTAAATGGCGACCAGCTTACCATAAGTGGTTTCTTCTTCGGAGATGATAATGGAAGTGTAAATATAGGCGACAATGTATATGACGCAGATTCCTGGAGTGATACAGAGGTTTCGTTGACACTTCCTAAGGATTTCGAAGCTGGAGAATATGAAGTTCGGATCGTGTCTTCGGATGGAAGAAGCGGTCGTAGATTCGACCGTATAGGTACTCCTAGGATTCTTTATGACAGACTTCCACTTCCGGGAAGGAGCCTGTCAGGAAAGCCGGGAACATATACTGTAACTTCGGATGAATTCGACGATACATTTTACGGATTGGAAATGCAGTCTATAGTTGGATGCGATGGAAATCTATATGCTATAAACTGTACTAAGGATCTGAAGACGGCGATATTTAAGTATGACATAGGCGCGCAGACCTGGGAACAGGTTTATTATGGCGGAGAGGCGGCGGATTCAGGAGTCTGTACCTGGAAGGGCAAGGTCCTGTTCTTCGCAAATGATATGAAGAATTACAAATCCTACATAGGCGTATTTGATCCTGAGACTAATGATGTAGAGTATTATAAATATAATGATGAATATGCCGAGAAGGACAAGGTAATGATCAATAACGGCAAAGGCATATATGTGGCATGCGGTGATCAGTTCAGAATCATTAATGAGGATTATAATCCTATACTCCGTATATTTGATGAGGATAATATGACTCTTAATGAAATGCAGCAGACTAATGGTTCGCAGTATATCTGTGGCAACAGCATGTGTTTGGTATATGATGATGAGACTCTGTACTATTTCGGTGGTAATGATTATGAAAATGATCATGAGGAAATGTATAAGATAAATCCAGCCGCTGATGGAAAAACCTATGAACTGGTTCAGATAAATGGTGAAAATGATAAGCTTATAGATGGTACTGCTTTCGACCAGACTGCTTCAATGAGTGCCTATTCGCTTGCTGATGGATTTATGGTAAGCGGAAGAGTTGTTTCTGATGAAAATGAAGAGGTTATAACTGCGGATACATACGTGGCTGATTATGGTGACAAGAAACTCATGCCAACGGAAAAACAGATGAATTTTAATCCGGTTTATAATGTTGTCAGCACTGCATATAAGGATGTTTATTATGCTATGGGTGTGACAAATTATGAGAATGGCCAGTATGTATTTATCGGAACAGATGTTAAGACTAAGCCGCAATATGGTGATGTGGTGAGAGTTAAGTCTGCATCATCAGATGGTGGAAATGTAGACCGCGAGGGCGTGATAAAGAGCTACGTGGGTGCAAATGAAGTCTTTACAATTAAACCTGAAGATGGCTACAAAGTGGCATATGTTGAGATGGATGGCAGAAGGCTGTCAGACGCTGAACTCGCCGAGATACTTAAGGCCGGCGGAATAAATTTTGACGAGCTCCTGGAGGATCATGAAATATATGTGGCCTTTGAAAAGGAGGAGCAGCCTGTTGAGCCGGATAAGCCGGTAACTCCTGATAAAAAGCCGGATACACCTGCTTCACCTGCTGCACAGCCAAAAGCCGGAAATGTGAAAACAGGTGACAAATCTGATATTCAGTTGTATTATGTTCTAATGCTGATGTCGCTTATGGGCTCCGTGGGATGTATATCTATTGTTTATAGGCGTAAAGGTCAGCATAAATGAATGACATGAATATGATCTACATTAAGGAGGTTTGATTATGTTTAAGAAGAAACTTGCTCTGATTGCTGGAGCTGTTATGCTTGCTACTTCTCTTGCGGCATGTGGAAAGAAGGAAGAGGCTACAACAACAGCACCTACTACAGAGGCTACTACTGAAGCAACAACAGAAGCTGCAACTTCAACAGATACAATGCTTGGTGATGCAGCAAGCTCTGCAAATCTTCCAAAGTTTGTATATTTAGGTGATGATCCTGTTATTGCACCAATATGTGCATATTTAGTAGATGTTCTGGCAGCAGATTATCCTGCAGCTGATGTATCAATTCCTTGTATTCAGGTTGTGGCTCTGGATGAGAGCAATCCTGATGATGTTCTGGTATATGGTTCATACTGGATCTACAATTATAAGCTTGATGGCGACACACTTGTATGTGAGTCTGGTGGACACTACCCAGGTCTTATACATCTTAAGACTGTAGACAACAAGTATGAAGTTGCAAGTTTTGATGTTGTAGAAGATGGTTCAAACTATGATGAAAGTGCTAAGGAGATATTTGGTGATCATTATGATGATTTCACCAAGCTTGTATCAGATGATGCTTCCCGCGAAGAGATCAGAAAGAATATCATTGGTGATTATGTAGCAGATAATAAGCTTTCTATTACAAAATATCAGGATTACGGTCAGGAACCAAAGGAACTCTTTGGAACTGAGCCTGCAACAGAAGCTGCTGCAGATACAACTGAAGCTGCTCCAGAAGAAGCTCCTGCTGAAGAGGCAACAACTGGCGGAGATTATTCAATGGTAACAAATCTTGATACTGCATCTGTTGAGTCTATCTGCTCACAGGCAAGAACAGCATATATGAATGGTGACTGGGCTACTTTATCAGGCCTTATCGCTTATCCTATTACTATGTATCCTGATGTAGTATGTAACAATTCAGATGAGTTCATCGCTTACATGGATGGAAAGCATGTTGATGATTCTGATATGGAAGAGATAGAGAAAGAGACTTGTAAGGATATGTTCCAGAATGGTCAGGGCATCTGCCTGGGCACCGGACAGATATGGCTCAGCGGCATTGATGATGGCAATAATCTCAAGGTTATATCAGTCACAGGAATTGTAGAATAACATTTTGCATTTCCCTACAATTAAAACCACTATATTTTGCGTTAATCCCCATAATGTGTTACAATTATGGGGATTATTTTAATGGGAGGAAAATAATTTTGGAAAGCTTTAGAAAGCTTAGCGCCAGAGAGCAAGTTTGCTTTGCAAACTTGCGTGGTAGAAAAAACGCGAAGCGGTTTTTCGTAGTAAGCCGCAGTGCCATTAGGGCACATGCGTGCCCTGATGGGCAGGCGGCGTACACTGCGCATGATGATGCTGTAAACCTGTTCTTGACGAGGTGAAGAGTTATCGAAAATTCGGCGGATGCTCTTCCGGACTGCACATTCGTAAGCCATGCTTTTAAAAGCCCGGGTGACCGGGGAACAGAGAGGTATGGCAGGTGTTATTACAATCGCGGATTTTATCGCGTAATTGAATATGCACTAACGATCTGTTATCAGGTCGTATTTGAAAGGAGATATTTAAAATGTGCGGAATAATTGGATATACAGGGGATACACCTGCAAAGGATATCCTTATTAATGGACTTCAGCAGCTGGAATATAGAGGTTATGACAGTGCGGGAATAGCACTTCTGGATGCTGATCAGGGAATAATACTTAAGAAGAAGACAGGTAAGGTTGCCGAGCTTGCTGAGGCTGTTGCTGAATATCAGACAGACTCTACATGTGGTATAGGTCATACCAGATGGGCTACTCATGGTGGCGTTACCGAGACAAATGCTCACCCTCACAGACAGGGAAGCGTAGTTATATGCCATAACGGAATCATTGAGAATTATAAAGAACTTACAGTAGAGTACGGACTGAAGGGCACACTTCTGTCTGAGACCGATACAGAAGTTGTAGCTGCACTTCTGGACAAGCTTTATGAGGGCGATCCTTATAAGACTATCAAGAAGGTAGTTGGTCTTCTGGCGGGTTCATTTGCACTTTGTATCATGTTTGATGACCAGCCAGGCAAGATATTTGCAATCAGAAATGTAAGCCCGATGGTAGCCGCTTCATTTGACGGTGGTTCTATCATAGCTTCTGACCTTACTGCTGTTATTAATTTCTCAAAGAAATATTTTGTAGTTCCTGAATATCACATCCTTACTCTTTCTGAGGACGGAATAACTGTACAGGATCTTAAGGGCAGAGCAGTTGAACCTGAAATTCTCGAGGTTAACTGGGACATCACATCAGCACAGAAGGGTGGATATCCACACTACATGCTGAAGGAAATCAACGAACAGCCTCAGGCTCTGGAGAGAACTATAGCTCCTAGAATTCATGACGGACTTCCTGATTTTACAGATGATGGAATTGATGATGAGATATTTAAGAATCTTGAGAATATCGTAATAGTAGCCTGTGGTACTGCAATGCATGCTGGTATGGTAGGCAAGGCGCTTATCGAATCCAAGCTCAGAATACCTGTAACAGTAGAGATAGCATCCGAGTTCAGATATAAGGATCCTATCATTGATTCTAAGACACTTACGATAGTTGTTTCACAGTCAGGTGAGACCATCGATACACTTGAAGCTCTGAAGTTATCTAAGTCAAAGGGCAGCAAGGTTCTCTCAATAGTAAATGTAAAGGGCTCAACTATAGCTCGTGAGAGTGACTATGTTCTGTATACTCATGCAGGTCCTGAGATAGCTGTTGCCAGCACAAAGGCATACACTGTTCAGATATCAGCTATGTATATGATCGCTGCAAGACTTGGACTGGTTAAGGGAATCATGTCTGAGGATGAAGTAAGAGAATTCATGACTAAGCTTTCCGCAGCAGGCGAGCTGATGGCTAAGACTATTGAAGCATCTGATGAGATAAGAGAAGTTGCTAACCATATCAAGAATGCACCTGATGTATTCTATATCGGACGTGCCATCGACTATACTATGAGTCTTGAAGCTTCACTGAAGCTGAAGGAGATATCATACATTCACTGCGAAGCTTACGCAGCAGGAGAACTGAAGCATGGTACTATAGCACTTATATCAGAAGCAGTTCCTGTAATTGCTATTGCAACTGATGAGAGTGTTTATTCAAAGGTTATATCAAATGTACGTGAGGTTAAGTCTCGTGGTGCTTATGTAATTCTCATAAGCCATGAGGGCAAGGTTGAGAATAATGAAGTATGCGATAAGCAGATCTACATTCCTGATGCAGATACAGAATTCGGCGTATTTGCTACAGCAGTTATTCTTCAGCTCATCGCTTACTATACATCGGACGCAAAAGGCCTTGATGTAGATAAGCCACGTAACCTTGCAAAGTCAGTTACTGTTGAGTAAACATTTGACGGTAAATGAACAAATGATCTGATAGTCAGTCTATAGGAGAATATAGATGAATATTGGTATATTTGATTCGGGAATCGGAGGAGTGTCAGTGCTGCACGAGGCACTCCTTAAACTCCCTAATGAACAATATATATTTTATGCCGATACGGACCATGTTCCGTATGGCTTGAAGACACATGAACAGATTCTGGAGTATGCGGATCATATAGTTTCGGACCTTATATCAAGAGGGGTTGACGCGGTAGTGATCGCATGTAATACGGCAACCAGTGTTGCAGCTTCTCATCTGAGATCGAAATACAGCATACCTATAATCGGCATGGAACCGGCAGTTAAGCCTGCCATAGAACATACAAGAGATGACGCATCAAGCAGAGTGCTGGTGATGGCTACTCCTGTAACTATCAGAGAGAACAAGCTCCATGACCTGCTTGAGAGAGTTGATACATATCATAAAGCCGACCTGCTTCCAATGCCTGAACTAGTTACATTTGCAGAGGCAGAGAAGTTTGAAACTGATGAGGTTTATGAATATCTGGAGAGACAGTTCGAGCCCTTCGACACTTCAAAGTATAGTGCCCTGGTTCTGGGCTGCACCCACTTCAACTACTTCCGTCCGGCATACAGACGTTTCTTCTCGGATAAGACGGACATCTTGGATGGCAACGCAGGCACTATCCGCCACCTGGCTTCATTACTGAAGTTGGAGCTTCAGGACGTAGAATCCGGAAAGAATCGCTTGAACTACAAGACGGTAGAAGAGATGAAGCGGGATGATGTAACCTACCTGACCTCCGGCCGTACATCAGACGATGCAATGTTGGAGCATATATATAACCTTCATTGCAGGTTAGATGCAATCACCTAACACCCCTATGTGTTCGCTAGAATGTGATGCACAGATTTAAACAATAAAATGGATATTTAGCCATGGCAGAAGAACACACATTGATTGACGACATAATCAAAAATCACACAGAAAGGATATTGAATCTACGTAAGTTCTATCCTTTCTTTTCTTTGTGTGCTTCAAGTCTTCAGCAATATAAGGAAGGCGCCTATGCTCATCTGGATATGGGTTACCTCACCATGGCAATCCTTCGTTACTTCATCCACGAGAACAGCTTCAACGAGAAGCCTGTCAGCTATGATGGCTACGATAAGTTCTGCAAAGAACTGCTGAAGCGTGATTATGAGATAGAAGACGAAGAACTGAACAGATATATATTTGACAAGATCAGAAATGGTGGCCGTGCATTTGAAATGTCATTCTTCGACCCGGCTGAGAGAAAGAATAAGATAGCCAGAGTCAGATTGATAGACAGTGTCGTAAGAGATGACCAGGTGCTGTATACCATTACTGAGGATGGAATTGAATTTTACCTCAGCACCAAGGAGGTTAAGGACGAAAGCCGTATCAACATGGATCAGCTTCTGCTGGAGAAGATGATCAAGGCTGAGAACTTCCGTGGTGGTATTGATGTTATAGAGAGAATAAATATTGAGGTTAAGTCCATAGATAAGCAGAGGGAAGGCGTGGTACAGCTGCTTCTTACAGATGTAAAGGCCGGAACGGAGGCTATGGACAGCTACATGGACAGAATAGCAGTGTGGTTTGCTGAAGAGAGAAAACTCTTTACCAGGAACAGGGAGCTGGCGGACAAGGCTGCTGCAAGATATTCTGCCGGAACTGATGTGAAGATTACCAGGGATATAACGAGGCTGGAAACTCTGCTTAAGCAGACTATAGAGAATCACAGTGAACTGATAAATAAGACTGCAGAGCTGTCAAGGTTTGCAGATGAAATGATCCGCAGGAGCAGGACCAGAAGCCTGAAGGATACATTTGACTTCGAGGCAATGCTGAGACGTATGGAACAGTATGACAGGCCGGATGTTATGGAAGAAATTGTAATGCCTTTCCTGCTTCCGATGAGGCGCAAGTCCCTATCTATTCATACTATTGATAATCTGGTGCTAGGCAGGCTGGTTGATACGGATAAGGGTGAGAAGAAGGAAGAGCTGAAGGCTGATCTGGACTTCTTATACGATGACGAGATTCTTCATAATTCTATTGAGAAGAATTTCGGTCTGCTGTTCCTGGAGCTTCTGGACAGACTTACCAGATGGGAGAAGCTGACGCTTTCGGAATATAATGCCATTCTGGAGATAAGGTTTGGCAAGGAGATATATGAGAACAGAGATTATTATTCCTTCCTGACGCATCTGGCGGGTAAGGAAGATTATATGATAGACAGGCTCATATCCAGCCAGGAGACATTTCTGGAGGATATGGTATTTAAGGGCATAGGCCTGGATAAGCTTCGGGATTATAAGGACATGGGATTCCATATAAGTTTCGGAGATGAACTCATCAAGATATCTGAAGATGAGGATGGTTTTGCAACTGAAGTGAGCGATATGACATTTGAAAGGAGGTCGAGGTAATGGAAGATAGAAGTCTTGATAAGGCACTGGATATATATAGCATTCTTGCAACCGGAAGAAGTATATCTCAGGATGACAGAGATACTGCTGATCTTTACAGCGCTTATTATGCTGATTCGGAAGTCTATGATATTACCAATCGACTTCTGCAGAGACTGAATCTCAAGCTCTATGAGTCGAAGGATTCACTCTATGTTACGGCTGGAAGTGGCAACAAGGTCTTCGGCTATACAA
>CAMHCL010000008.1 GCA_946183625.1 uncultured Lachnospiraceae bacterium | reverse complement strand
CCCCTTCATACCCTTCCGGACTTCGAGGAGGAATGTATCTATCAACGTAATCAACTTTCTTGTTACTATTCTGGTAAGTTACATCTACTAAAGCATCACCAGGCTTAAGGAGTTTTTCTTTGCCATCACTTGTCTTATACCATATCTGGAACGGATATCTCGCAAGGTCGAAATCAACATTATGCGCCTCGTCACCACTCAATTGTTTTGTAAGAAGCACATTACCCGATGTTACAGAGCTAAGATTAAATCGAAGATGTAGGTTTGATGCACCACGTCCCCTTTCCATATAGAAAAGCTTCATGGTATGTTCTGAGTAATCGAAGAATACACGATTTCCTTCCTCATCTGTATCAAAAAGCTTATTTGCAGCAGCCTTGGCTTCCTCAGCGGTCATACCTCTAGCTTTATAGTTGTTTACAAAAACATCATAAAGAGTAGTTGTAGCACCGTCTTTTATTTTAACCTGACCTGTACGGAAATTAACGGAGCCACCCTCTGCACCGTGAACACCACCGAGATCCAAAACCAGCTCGTTATCAACATAAAACCAGAAATCATCATCACCGGCAAATTCAAAAATCATATCATGGCCCCATGCATCGAGTCCATTTGGAGTCTGAACAAAATCAGCACTCATCTCCAATCCCAGATAATAATCCGTATTTTGTTTATCATGATTTATTGTATATAGCTTCTCATATTTTCTCGGATCGCTATCCGGAAGAATGCCGACATTCCAATTTTGATAGTTTGAAAAAGCAGAATACATGTTTTCCGGATTGTTTTTCGCAAATTCACCCGCTTTAATTGTGTTAAACGGCAGAAACTGGCCGTGCCTCAGTGTACTTCTTTCATAAGGATCCGCTGTACCAAGTTCTTGATATACAGTAAAATTGCTACCTACATTTCCTTCAGAATTAATTATAGTTGCAAAGTTCTGGCAGCTATCAAATTCAAAATAACCACTTTCATCATAAATACTTTGAATAAAAAGATTGTTAACCGGAGAAGCGCCACTAAAAGCACCACTAAAATCAGCCCCTACATTTCCCTTTTTTACAGTAGGGTATCCGTTTACAAGATTAGTGGATAATAATCCTTTTGTATTTAACTCAGATCCACCAAAATAGTCTTGTGTTATTTTACTTTTACCATTATCTTCGTCATAATTAATCAACTTCATTTTTATGCCATACTTGTTATTATCAACTGTCTCCACAGTATGAAGCTGATCGTCTGGAAAAACAGGATCCATTACCGCAAAATAAAATGTATCTGCTTTTATTAATGAACATATCTCAAGAGTAGAATTATCATCTGAAGCTTTTACAGCAGCAAAGTTATAGTAATCTTCATCCCATGCCACTATATCTGTATAATATTCATTATTTCTACGCCCATTAAGATTAATACCTACTTTTTCCTCAGAAAGGAGCTGCTGATTAGTCCATTGTGGTGCAAAATACAAACCAGATGACGGATTATATAATTCATAGTAATAATTTGGATCATTCGTTCCTTCCCAATAATACTCAGTAAAATCCCACTCAAGAGTATTCATTGAATTACCAATCCACATGATTTTATTACCACGCTCATAGCATCGCTTTAAGGTTCCATCTTTATCCACAGCATAGAAGCGGTACTCTTTACTTTCATCATCCCATATACGTGTATAAACAATAACCTTTGAGCCATTATGTACATTTGCAGTATCAGACACACTAACTTCTGTAGCAGAATATGTCATTTCTTCACCAGAAGCCTGCGACTTTTTAACAAGATTAAGTTTGCAGCCAGCAGACGAACCATCTGTAGTTACACCAAATCCAACTCCACTCACAAATGATATATAATTATTATCAGCAGATAGTTTAATCTTTCCAGAATCTGATCCTGTTAATGGAGTCACCTTAATAATAGATGCATCGTCTGCATCACTTACATAAGAGAGGCCTGAACTATCAACCTTAAGATAGTACTTTTCTCCATCTATAGTAGTATGCATTTTATATTCATTAGTATTTCCAATGTATTCAAATGACCACAAAGATATATCACTTGCTTCGTCAACAAATAGTATCTTTTTCCCAGCTTCCGTTCGAGTTTCAAGAGGAATCAGAGCATGATAATTATTACTCGTATCTGCCATTAAAGCATTTCCATCTCCACTTCCCGAATAGTTCATAAGTCCATAGGCATTTCCATCAAGTCCGTAAGGATCAATTGAACCTTCTGGATACCAAAGATTCATCACAAAAAGATTTTTATCAGTTGCATCAGCATACGAGGCTATTGCACCATTACCAGTACCAGACCTTGTATTCCTATCCAAATAATAATCAGTACTAGAACCATCAGGTTTTCCATACGCACTAAATGTTCCATCCCCATTTGAAGTAATTGTAATTGCAGTTTTAGAATCAGTCGTCAAATTTGCACTTCCACGAAGACTATTGCCTTGCACTGTAGATAATGTAATATAGTATTTCACACCTTGCTTTTTTGTATATATATAATATGAGTCTGTTGATCCGCTAACAGGTTCAAAGAAAAAGATGGCTGCATCATCAGGAACACTATTTGAAGCTGATGTAGAAAGAAGACCATATCTATCGGCATTATCCTTAAATCCAGATACAACTTCACCATTAAGATATCTTTTATCACTATTACTTATACACAATCCATTCTCACCCAAAGTCGAAATCAAACTTAAGTCTGTTAGCTGATGATACACAGGTTTTACTCCAGAAGGGCTAGGGCCCTCCTCTATCTCATAAATACTAAACCCAACCGCACTAAAACTAACCTTACCGTCTTCAACGCTAAAGTCTTTGATTTCTTCTTTCGTTCCATCATCCTTTATATGGAACACACGAAGATTAGAATCGGATTTAATCTGGGAATCTTCTATGGATACAGCAATCGGGCGATCTGATGATGGCTGGTATTCTAACTCGCCATACTTGATCGTGATATCAAACGCTGCAATGACATTTGAATCCGAAGCACCGTCAGCATCTGTTAATGTAGCATCTGTGAGCGAAGCACCAGAAACCTCTGCATCCCTATACATCTCCGTAACATCAACAGCCTCAGCTGTTGAGTTCTTTGGCATCATACCATCAAGTGTTACTGATTCAAGATCAAAGTTCAAATGCCTATATCCCGAATCCTTAACCAGCGCAAGTCCGGTCACGTCATCCTCTATCTCGCACGGATCATCTTCTTCGGCAATATCCTCGATGATCACGTCATCTATCTCATCATCCTCTACGCTGTAGATAGCCATACTTTCTTCCGGTTGCAGCGATACACTTTCATCCGGATCAGCCTTAACCCAGAGCGTCTCGTCCGAACCGTCCTCGCGGTCGCCGATCTTGTAGCTTTCGAGCACCTCAAGACCTTCATCTGCGCCGACCTCGGCATCGGACTCGGTTGCGCAAACAACCTCGATTCCGGAGCCATCAGAAGAACTGAATACTGTCACTTCGGCAGTATCCGTAGATTCGGACATTACTTCATACAAAGAAGCCTCCAGCTCACCTTCACCAAACGCCGTTATTGCAGGCGCAAATGTTGAAATGATGAGCGAAAGTACCGTAAATCCGCTTATTATTCTCTTTTTAAGCGTACTACTTTTCACCGACCTCTTTTGTCTCCTTAATAGTATTCTTCTTCTCACGAACAACCGTGATTATTCCGGCAATCGCAATCATAGCCATGATCATAGCAAATGCAAGGCGTACCTCGTCGCCGGTCTTTATCTTCGTCTGTTTATTCACAGGTGGATTTATTTTTTCAGGAGGAGCTTCGGTTGTTTTATCAGCTCCTGCTGTAGCATTCTTAAATTCGACACTTTCCGGTTTGTCATCTGTGTCTGCAAGAGTCACAGCCACCGAATAAGTGAGCTTCCCGTTTTCATCTGATAGCACGCTGACATGTACATCGTACTTTGTGTCATCGTATTTTATATTTTCGTCAGAGCCCTTTATCTGATAAAGGAGATATTCGTAATTGCCCGGCTCTGAAATGGTCACTATAAACTCTCCTTTTCCCGAATCGTTAACTGTTACTGTATTCTTTTCCGGAACGGGTGCATAATCCGTTTCTGATTTGATGCTTATCTGATAAATGTTTTCCTCCATTCCATCTATCTTCTTACAGTCAAATGCAATATGCGCCTCCACAGGGTCATATTGAAATGCTGCATTCGCCGTCATACTACTGCCAAAAACGCATAAAATGCCCATCACCATAAGGAAGGCCATAATAAGCCTTCCCCTGGCGGAGCATTTCACTATTAAAATATTCGAATTTTTAGCATCAAATCTATTCATATGGCGAATCCATTTCTTTTATTCATACACATAGCAGAACACCAGCAGCCTATTGGTTGACACTGGTTCTATGCACGTTGAAAGCACCAGTATATGATTACTTTTTTCTATGGAGGTATTTATATTCGAAGCCTCTTCTTTTATAAGTTTCTCTACGTTCTCCAGCGAATCCGGATCCAGAGCCTTCTTGTCATATACATTCACCTTCATACAAGCAAAGACACCCAAGTCATATACTTTGCTGCCGTCACGTCCTACTATTAGCGTCCCCGTACTGTGTTCATTCATGTATTTCTTATCTAGGAAATCGTCCAGCGCACCGAACATTTTCCCGTACTCCATGTGATGTCCATAGAGTATGGAATAGTCATCAGTAAAATCTGCACTATTTCTACTATCCAGGAATATACTTCCTGACAGAGAATACTCACCGTACGGATTCATATTTAGATATTTCATGTTATTATCGCCCTGCATCACAGGGTAATCTATATTTGTATCATCGATAGTCAGCCATGCAACATAATCCTCAGTAAGCGGAGCGTCATTCGGCACTCCCTGACCAGGGATAGGTTTATACTTCAGATAACTATCGTCTCCGGCCTTATTATACACATACCATGCATCATACAGGCCATATGCTACTATCAGAAGCGCCACAAGAAATACGACAAACATAAACTTTTCGTATATTATATTCATCCATATCCAAAAACGCTTCATGATTTAATCCATCCAATCTACATCACAACAAAACCAGAAATCAGGCTGGATACTAGTCTTCTTCGTATCTTCTCTTTGAATGAACACCAAAGAATACAAATCCGATAACTGCGATGATACCTACGATAAGAAGACCAGCTACTGATATAATGATACCGGTTGGGATAATTCCATCACGGTTATTTGTAAAATCAATAGTAGTGTCTCCGACAATACCTTCATCGACTGCGGTATCTCCCGCTGAAACGTTTACAGAATGATCATCTACAGCCTCTGTTGCGACAGCGGTTGCTGTATAGTCTTCCTTATTCTCGGAAATTGTATAAGATGTTCCTTTTGCAAGTCCTTTAATCACTATGCTCTGACCATGCTGAAGATAGAACTTCTGTTCAATTTTACCGGAAGCATCTGCTGTAACGGTTGTAGGATTTGCAGCAACGGTTACAGTTGTTGCTGGTGTTGATGAAGGATTAGCCACAGCATTTGTTATATCCACATTATATTTTGTGCCTGCACTAAGTCCGTTTACTGTAAATGTAAACTCAAAATACTTGTCCTTTGATCCCTGATTTCCTGCTACAGTCTTACTGAATGTAACATTATAATCATCATAATAATTCATGAAGTTATCAGTCTTTACGACATCAGTAATTCTACTATCATCTAAATCAGCAGTATTAACTTGAGCAGTAGTTGTTATAGCAGTTCCACTAACCGGTGTCTCAGTTGAACTCGGAACAGCTGGGCCTGTTTCGATTTTCCCATCATACATTACATAAGCAGTCACCTTGAGTCCAAGACTAGTGGTTGTATCATCTTCTACATACACGTCGAGAGTACGATATAAATCACCTGCTGTTTTTACATCAGTTGCATCCACATCATAGACAACTGCATTATTATTGGCAGTCTCCTTGATATAGTATCTATATATTCCCGGCTCATTAAATTCAATTCCCGAAAAATCAACTGTAGCAGTCTTAGTAACAGTATCATAACCCGAAACCTTGGATGTAGTATCCTTACTAGTACCTACAGTAAATGATACCGTATCGATTGTAGGTGCCCCTACCCCCTTAAGTACCGCCATAGTAGCAGCAGTCGCAGGAATATTATTTTCCGGTACAGACACCTCAAAATCAAAATCAACATTCGGTACATTGTTACCTTGTTGAAGTATAAGAATCTTGTTAAACTCAACGTCTTGTGCAGCTACACCATCCCCATAAGAAGATGAAGATGCCGCACTTACCGGCATTACTGTCATTATCGTCATAAGCATGACGGTAACAAACGCCAAAAGTGTCCTTTTTGCTTTCATATTTTTTACCTCCATATATGAAATATAATATTTTCATTGCATTCACATGCAACAACGAACTTTACTATAATGATCAGAAGCCTCTACGTCTCAGCAGTAGTACTACCTTGCCCTTGGTATCTGACTTTAAAATCCCACCATATGTTCTGCTATCTGTTATATCGTCTCTGTAATCATTCAGCACAAAATACGTTCCTTCTGGAACCGTATAAGGAAGGTTAATCGAAATCCCTTCAACCGTTGTAGGATATACTGCATTTTCAAATGTCGAGTATCCATTGACAGCAAGATTCCCATCATTCACGTCAATTACGTCTCCCGGAAAAGCCACTACTCTTCCGAAACGTATCTTACCATCCTTTTTATAAGCTATCTCATCACCGTCTCTAATCTTCGCAAGTTTATATGTAATGCACAAATCTCCATCCTTGATCATAGGATAGGATGAATTATCATGCTTCACATATATGCCAGCAACGAACAGCAAAAGAACAGCAACAACGATTGCTGTGACTCCAATTTTTATAAAAAACTCAATCATAAATGAAGCCGCAGTTCTTTTACGTTTCTTCTTGCCTGTACTTCCCGTCTCTTTTTTTATTTCTACGCCTTCTCTTTCGTCCATGAAATTCCCCTGCAGACATAAAGATAGATAGTTAATTATACTACCAAATTGCAATTCTTGTCAACTTTACGTAAACCAAACGTTGACAATAAAAAAGTGAGCTGCACATTTTAAAATGTGCAGCCCACTTTAATATTATATTCTTGAAAGATATGCCTCTCTTCCGGCTTTTATAGCAGAATAAAAGGCTTCTGCCATAAGTTGCAGATTTCCAGCTGTGGCAAGGGCAGTATTTGCCATTACTGCATCACATCCCATTTCCATGGCTTCGCAAGCCTGTGATGGGCGACCGATTCCAGCGTCTACGATAATAGGTACATCGAATTCGTTAATGAACTGCTGTATGAAGTCACCTGTTGCAAGTCCTTTATTAGAACCACTGGGAGAAGCAAGTGGCATAAGCGCAGCTGCCCCATATTCGATTAGCTTTCTTCCTGTCGGAAGGCTGGGATAGATATAAGGCATAACTATAAAATCTTCTAAAGCAAGCACTCTTACCGCTTCAACAGTTTCATTAATATCCGGAAGAAGATATTTAGAATCATTCATGATTTCTATCTTAATCAGATTGCCCAAACCTCTGTCGCGAGATTTATGAGCCATCTCAATTGCTTCCGCCGCATTGGTTGCACCTAAAGTATTTGGAAGAACCCTGACTCCTTCCGGTATATAATCAAGTACGCAATCCTCATCATCAAGAGTTTTGATTGCTACTGAAACCATCTCTGCTTTTGCATCCTCTACTGCAGACCTTATCAGTTCCGGCGTATACTTCGCAGTCTTTCCAGAACCAAGTATGAATCTGCTTGTTAATGTTATATCTCCAATTGTTAATACGTCGTATTCCATTTTTGTCTCCTGTGAAAACATGTATCTCTATATTTTACATTTTACTTATATATCAAGATTTTTCAACTATTTCCAATCAGTATGCATGTTAAAGATTATTCCGCTACCATTCTCCCCTTCACCGTGGTAAAATCATATCATGGAATTTCTAGGTAAAAAACAAATAATTCTGATCAGAATATTCTTCTATCTATGTCTGACTATCGCTATCGCATTAGTCGGTTTTTTAATGTACACTCTTCACACCGAAAACAAAGCCAGACAGGGCAGAAATACATGGCAGACTGACGATACCGGTTCGAAGTTTATTAACGGTCTTGGGGAATACTACTCTTCCTCCTGGGCGTTTCTATCAGGGAACTGGTATTATTTTGATGCTTCAGGATATGCTGTCACCGGGTCATATATACTGCCAAACGGTTACACATATAACTTCAGCAGCGACGGCAAATACCTGGGAGGCTGGGTTGAAGGTGAGGATGACCGCTATGTCGAAGATACCTACCGCCATAAAGCCACAGGATGGTATAAGGATGGTGACGACACCTACTTCCTCCTGGCTGACGGCCACCCTATGACTGGTGAATGTACAGTGGCTGGTAAGAAATGTTACTTCGACGAAACAGGAATTCTCCGAATGGGATGGATTTCTGATGACCTTAAATACTACTATATAAATGAAGATGGCGAGATGGTGACCGGATGGCAGACTATCGATGGGAACAAATACTATTTTGAATCCGATGGCAGCC
Source organism: uncultured Lachnospiraceae bacterium (assembly GCA_946183625.1). Classification (GTDB taxonomy): domain Bacteria; phylum Bacillota; class Clostridia; order Lachnospirales; family Lachnospiraceae; genus Eubacterium_Q. The sequence continues at coordinate 16,489 of CAMHCL010000008.1, read as the reverse complement.
TTGCAACCGGAACCACTGAGATTAACGGTAAGCTATATCTGCTTGATGCAAGAGGCCAGGAAGTGGATAAGCAGAAGCTGCTGGACAATATCCTTGAAACTGAGGAGACAAGTGCCCACGTATCTTCTAAGTCAGAAGGTTCTGATAACTCAATACTCCCTATCGGCGGCTATACGATCTCAGCTGAAGACAAGCTGCTGATCAATTCCGCGTTAAATGATATTAATCCTAATGGTAATTACCAGATAGGTTTTACCATGATAGATATCACTACAGGTCAGGGAATCACCTACAATCCAGACCTTACGGTTTATTCTGCCAGCTGTATCAAAGGACTCTACATGCCTGCACTGTCTGAATATAAACCTGAAACTGTAGAACGTTCTGCCACCACATATAAGGCAATACTTGAAATGTCCGATAACAAATCCTATAGTTCGATCCGTAAATCCTATGGCAGAGAGCCATTGCTTAGATGGTGCAAGGAAGTGGGAGCTGATGAGAACTCTTCCATCTATAATTATCCTCAGATATCATCCCGAACCATGGCTCTGCTCTGGATTAAGAATTACGAATATCTGAACACAGACGAAACAGGTATAAAGGTTGCCGAGTGGATGGATTCACCAAGTCTTTCTGCAATCTATTCAGTCCTTAGTGGGGAATGTCCTGAGAATACAAATAAAAAGTATAAAGATTTTAAGACCCAGTCTAAGGCCGGCTGGATCTGTGAAGGTCATAATATATCCACCACTGACGGTGGTATAGTTTATACTCCTGATAATAGAAATTATATAATAACAATAACCTCCAACTTCCCATCTGATATGAAAAGTCTGGAGGTTATAGTCAGTGCTCTGGACTCAGTCCATGAGCATATCGATATGAATTAAATGCATCTGTCATATCTTACAACATCTGCAGTATTAATTATTGCTTGTATGAAGTCCTATATATGTTCCTCTGGCAAGTACCTGCTGGTAAGCCATCTCCATAGCATCGCTACATTTCAGCATATTCACTCTTACACCTGAGAAGAAGTTATCCATTGTGATAACCTGCTCGCCAATGTTCATAGTGATAGATGATGGATCCTCGTTATAAGGTGCTCCGATCAGTATCTCCTTCATAGCCTCACTGAAGTGTGGCATTGAATCAGGAAGTGAGATATATCTCTGTGAGATAACCTTCGACTGTGTGCCTGCCTTGAGTTCGCAGAGTTCCTTCTTCGCTGTCTTCTCTATAGTGTTCTCTATAAACGCCTTAGCCGCGCTCTTCATAACTCCACGTCTTACTTCACTGTCAAATGATACGAACATAGCGTTTATATCCTGCATCGTAGGATGTCTGTCTGCAAATGCAACAGCTATTACCTTTTCGTTTGGATATACGCCAAGTCCGAGGAGATAATTCTTGTAGATACGCTCCATCTCCTGAGCTACAGGAACAACTCTGTCTGTATCAATATCATCCTCATGATCAACCATTAAGTTGATGAGACCTTCTCTGAACTGTTCCAGACGATCATCTGTAACATAATCAGAAGGAAGGAATTCATGCCGACGTGCATCCTTGAGTGTATAGTCGATAGTACGTCTACCTGCGTTATACAGCTCAGTGATGGCACCTTCAAGGTCTGCACCGAATCTGGTGTATGTATCACTGAGGTGTTCAGCCTTCTGTCTCAGCTGTCTGATCAGATCGCCAAATACATCCTGTGCATTCATCTCTTCGATGATCATAGTACGCTCCTTAGCAAGAGCATCCTTGATACGTGCATCGTAGTAACCAGTTTCTGTCTCTCTCTTTGCAGATGGGAATGCGAAGATTCTTCTCTTAACCATCTGAAGAATTGATTCAACTATACGTTCATACTCCTTAGATGGCTCATATTTGCTCATCATCTCTTCAAGTTTCTGAACTTCCAGAACCATTCCATCGTCCTTCTCGCAGTCGCCATATCCGGCAGCTCCGATCATTCCCATAGTAATGAATGGTCCATACATCTTCATATATTTAGTTATATTCTCATCAAGCTTCTGGCTCATTCTGATCCTTAGAGCCTTAACGATAACTGGTGCATCATGCTCCAGATTCATGATCTCCGCCTGAAGAGTTGTTGCAAGAGTATCCTGCTTCTTCTTGATATCCTTATATGCCGGTTTAGAATACTGACCTATCTTAATAAGACCATTTACAGTAAGATCAACCGGATCACCAGGCTTACCTTCAAGGAAGGTACGGATCTCGCCAAATGTACTCTGGATATCCTTCTCTATATCAGCATCCTTATGAGGCATCTTCTTCATATTTGAGTAAACATCTACAAATGCCTTGTACTCACATATGTTCTCAATCTCCTTGATAGGAATGCGGTAATCAGCTTCGTTGATAACCTTGAAATAACCAAGCTTACCCTGCTCGAAGAAAGAATCTCTAAGCAGCTTACGTACACCGTTCTCATCTCCGTCATCGATGTACTTATTGGAAGCAAGCTTCTTGATGAAGTAAGCAACATCATTATAGATAACTCCTGCAGGGATGTATCCCTGGTCATCCTTCTTACCAGAAACAAGTATACATGAATCAAATATATTCTCGCACATACTCAGTCTGTGAGATGTACTTTCAAATACATAATTCTTGCCTTCATATGCAGACTGGATATATTCAGAAACCTCCATCATGGTTGCATGACCATTTGCAAGAAGCAGAGTACGAAGCTCATCATCCTCATATATCTTTCTATCTGCGAAGATAACATCTGGCATGAGCAGACATCCGCCTACTCTGACATTATCCCATTTACGTGACTTAGCATAAGCTTTTATATTGTAAGTAACATCGGCCAGAATACCACTTCCTGTACCACCACAGGTACTGGAAACAATAAGTATATCCAGCTTGCCATTTACGGAATCACCATATACATCTTCAAGCTTCTCGAAAAGCAGGATTCTCATATCCTCATAAGCATTTGAGAACATAAGTCTACCTATCTGTCTGTTACCATGGGCACCATCTGTACCTATATTAAGTTTAGGAAAATCAGGGCTCATCCACTTAGCCAGAGTTTCCTGAACAGGCTTGTTATTATAGCCCTTCTCCATGATATCTTCCAGGTTTGGACGATAGATACTGAGAACCTCCAGTGCATTAAGACCTAAGCCTTCCTTACTGTTCTTAATAGTTTCTTCCATTTGAGGTATATCAGAATCTATAAGCAGGAAATGAATATTATCTGCTGAAGAGATCTCATTTCTGAGCATTCCCTTAGTAGCAGTAACAACCTCGCCACCTATACCACCTAATCCGATGATCAGAAGATTGCCATTGTACTTATCGCCTTCTTCGCCCTTACCGAAGATTCGAACGTCCTTAATCTTACTGAATTCTTCCTTTTGTGTCTGTAACAGAATCATAACAATCTGTCTCCTTATTACCCCTATTTATAGGCATTACCCTTCGCGGGTAATCATACATTTAATCATAATTCACAAAGATAGTAGATATTATACACCATTTTAAACAAAAATGATACTAGTTTATGTTGATAATATTACGAAAGTATAGTAAATATATTATAACATTTATTATTACACAACGAGGTGATTTGAAATGGAATTAAAAAAGGATCCGCAAAACGGCGGTGAAAATCCATATTGGCAGGATAATGATAATAAATTCAGTCCTTACTGGCAGGATAATACTCCCGGAGCTAATCCGGCTATGACCTATGGTGACTCAGGTCAGAACCCATACTATCAGGAGAACAATCTCTACTCCCAGGCCATGACCGAGAAAGCCTTCAGTCAGATTGACAGTCCGGTCAGAGACGCTGTATATACTGCAGTAGATAATTTCGAAACCAGCGTGCTTACACGAGCGTTCTTATATATGTTCATTGCACTATGTCTGTCGGGAATAACCGCTCTGATGGTTGCAACTTCACCATCTATGATATCGGGGCTGTTCGCAAGAGACGGAGCAGGAGCACTTCCGCTCACATTCATCCTGTTTGCTGAATTCGGAACATGCTTAGGCTGCCAGTATACAGTTAAGAAGAATATGACAGTTATCTCCTGTGTACTATTTGTTGCCTTTGCAATACTGAATGGAATTACGCTTTCGATCATATTCCTGATATTCAAGCTCGGATCCATCGTCACTGTTTTCTTCATGTCATCTGCCATATTCCTTGTAATGGCCATCTACGGAGCACTGACTAAGAAAGACCTGGCGAAGATGGGACCGATCCTCACAGCAGGGCTGATAGCCATAATACTCGGATCAATAGTTAATATGTTCCTGGGATCAAGTGCTGCAGACTACTGCATAACAATAGCAGGAATCCTGCTCTTTACGCTCTTTACACTTTACGACGTAAATCAGATCGTACAGATGTCGCGCACAAATACAGGACTTTCGATAAATGTACTCGGCCTGTATGGAGGCATGCAGCTATATCTGGATTTCATAAATATATTTATCAGGCTACTCCGTCTCTTCGGCAGACGCAGATGGTATAGTAATTAGTATCAAAAATGCAACCACAAATGGTTAGATAATTCTAACATTTGTGGTTGTTTTAGATTATGCTTTGAGTTATAATACATTTCAGGTGTCGGCAAATCCCAGACACACGATTTTAAAATAGTATACGGAGGTATCAAAATGTTAGTATCAGCTAAAGAGATGCTTGAGAAGGCTGTTGCAGGCGGATATGCAGTTGCACAGTTCAATATCAACAACCTTGAGTGGACAAAGTCAATCCTGCTTGAGTGTGAAGAGCTTAAGACTCCTGTTATCCTTGGTGTTTCTGAGGGTGCTGGAAAGTACATGACTGGTTTTAAGACAGTTGCTGCTATGGTTAAGGCTATGGATGAGTCACTTGGAATTACAGTTCCAGTTGCACTTCACCTTGATCATGGTTCATATGAAGGAGCTAAGGCTTGTATAGAAGCTGGATTTACATCAATCATGTTTGATGGTTCTTCACTTCCAATCGATGAGAACATCGAGAAGACAAAAGAGCTCGTAGCTATCTGCCACGAGAAGGGAATCTCAATTGAAGCAGAGGTTGGTGGAATCGGCGGTGAAGAGGATGGCGTTTCATCACAGGGTGAATGTGCAGATCCTGCAGAATGCAAGATGATCAACGACCTCGGCGTAGATATGCTCGCTTGTGGTATCGGTAACATCCACGGTAAGTATCCAGATAACTGGGAAGGACTTCAGTTCCAGGTACTCGAAGCTGTTAAGGCTGAGATTGGCAACACACCACTCGTTCTTCACGGTGGTTCAGGTATTCCTGATGAGCAGATCAAGAAAGCTATATCAATGGGCGTTGCTAAGGTTAACGTTAATACAGAGTGTCAGTTAGTATTTGCTGCTGCAACACGTAAGTATATTGAAGAAGGCAAGGATCAGCAGGGTAAGGGTTATGACCCACGTAAGCTTCTTGCTCCTGGTGCTCAGGCAATCAGAGACGAAGTTAAGGATCGTGTAGCTGTATTCGGTTCAGCTAACAAGGCTTGAGAATAATTAATTAGATATATACAAAAAATCCACACATACCGTAAGATATGTGTGGATTTTTATATCTATAAACAAATCTTCAAGTCTACAGCTCGTTATCAGGATCTATCACGCCAAGTCCTACACCTACGTAGTAACATGCTCCGGTACCCGTCCAGGCAGCATCAGCTGTTCCACCATTACTGCCTCCAATTATAAGGCAGTATCCCCATTTACCACCTGCTACATTCTTAAGTTCATCCTCGGATAGTTCACTATTTTCATCCATATACTTCTTGTAATCATCAAATGTAAAGGAAAAGCCTTCTTCCTCTACTATCTTGCTGAGCACATCGTTCCATACATCTTCATCCTTATACTCACCTGTATAATTCTTAGCCGACTCCCTGACTTTATCCTGAAGAGTTGTATCTGTTTGTATCATTTCAAGAAATTTCGCTACATCTTTATTCATATCATTAACCTCCTCTTTATAATTCTATCCATATATACTAGCCTACTCCGGAAACAGCTCGTTATCAGAATCCAAGCCGCCAAATCCAATACCTACATAATAACATGCTCCAATGCCATGATACTTAGCTTCTGCCACTTTTCCGCTAGTGCCTCCAACTATAAGGCAGTATCCCCATTCGCCGCCTGCTATATTCTTAAGCTCATCCTCGGATAGCTCACTATTTTTATCCATATACTTCTTGTAATCATCAAATGTAAAGGAAAAACCTTCTTCCTCAACTATCTTGCCGAGTACATTGTTCCATACATCTTCATCCTTATACTCACCTGCATAATCTTTAGATGCCTCTCTGATCTTATCTTGAAGTGCCTTATCATTTTTCATCATTTCTACAAAATCTGCTACATTTGTATTCATAACTGAGTTCCTCCCAATAATTAACAATTTTATCCGTTTACTGTACCCTTCCATCTCTTACATCACGATCCGGATCCAGGAATGCAAATCCTAAACCGACATAGTAACATGCTCCAGCTCCACACCAGGAAGCACTTGCTGCACCACCATCAGATCCTCCGATAACAACACAGAATCCCCATCTTCCACCTGCCACATTCATCAGTTCATCCTGAGAAAGTTCAGAATTATCATTAAGATACTTCTTATCAGTATCAGTTTGCATCATTTCCATAAATTTTGCTACGTCTTTATTCATATCATTTACCCCCATTGTTTTTAGAAATATTGTTGATTCAATATATATACATTATCATATACACAAAATCGACAAATGAATTTTATAGCTGATAAACGAATGGAACAAGCGGCTCTTTCTTTGCATTATAGATATTTACAATGCCATAACTGTAAAATGCATATCTTACATAGGCGATACTGCTGAAGTCATAATTTTCTTCAGCATCAATGGTTATAAGGCGTATCTTGTCGCTCTCAATTACAGCCTCAGCCTTATTCCATACATTTCCATCTTCGGATACTTCAAAGCCGTATACTGTGGATGTTATCATATTGAGCATACCGTTATTTCCACCTGACACAGCATCTGTCAGTTCATTTTCACGCAGCTGAACCACTCCATAAGAGTTATCAAATTCCAGAAGCATTGAATCATCATTCCTGATAATGTTCTTTATAGTCATGTGACCGGCTTTTTTCAGCATGCGATCTGCCAGTCTCCTGGCTGGTACAGACTTATCCCATGGATGGATCTCACCATAAGCTCCGGTATCAATGAGCGTGATAAGTTCAGCATTCTCATCCTCTTCTGCCACTTCTGCCTGAACCAGCCTCTGGTTCGGCCACTCATAGTTTTCCGGAAGTCCCGCTTCATTATACATCGGAAGCTGGAATATATAGATTGGGAGAGTCTCGTCTCTCCAGTCTTCTCTATACTGAGCTATCATTTCCTTAAGCAGCACCTTATATCTATTATACCTCGGAGAATCTTCTTCTCCCTGATAATAGCAGATGGCACTGATGGTATATGGTATAACTCTCTTCGCCATTGCATTATATAATCCCGAAGGTTTGAAGAGCGACTTATCTCCCATTGGCGGTGGCCATGGAAAACTGATTTCTGCAGCGATTTCATCAGGAGTAATATCCGGATTCTCTGCCTGCATTTCAGCCTTTCTGGAATCGTAAGCTGCAACCTCAGCCTCATATTCTCTGATTTCCCTCTCGTATTCTTCAGGAGTCTTATTATTTAAAGCATCGAAATAATTATCCAGATATACATCTGCTTCCGGAAGCTTCTTAAGCCTCTCCATGTCAATCCAGGTTGTAACTGAGCATCCACCTACATAGCAGTCAATAAGTCCGATTGGAACACCCAGTTCCTTCTGAACTCTCACCGCTGCAAGATAACCGATTGCCGAAACATCCCCGAAATCATTCTTGGAGCCATCTATTTCATATTTACATTTCTTCCAGGTAGTCTTCGATTCCTCCTCCAGCATTTCTTCATTAACATTAGAAGCCTTGAAGACCGGATAGTATCTGATGTTGTCATGATCAGCACTGCTTTGTTCCTCTCTGCCTCCCTTTGCATCGGCCAGTGCATATTCGATATTCGACTGTCCATTCAGAAACCAGACTTCTCCATACAGTACATCACGAATTCTCTTCTGAGAAGCTGAACCACCGATGGTACCTGTAACCAGCATTTCATAAGGTCCACCTGCGGCATGGGGAGGAAGCTCTATCTGCCAAGGAATATTCTCTTCGCTGATTCCGCGCGGCTCATCCTGTCCTGCGCCTGTTCCACATGACCCAATCTGTCCTGCGTCCCCGACTATTGTCTCGGCAGATATACCATCAATCTCCACGCGGATCAGCTCACCTGGAATGCCGGTTCCAGCTATATTCACTTTTCTGTCTCTCTGAAGGATCATCCCGTCAGAGTAGATCTGATTCAGTCTCATTATTATCACCTCATGCGTCAGCTGAAACAGTATTAATCCACTGACTTCAGCGATTCAGCCATATTTATTCTCTCAAGCTTAATGCCCATAAACATATTTACGATCCAGTTAAAGGCAAATGTAAGTAATACGCTGTATAGATATGTAAGCGGCTTTATCTGCACCTTGAAGGATACCAGATCTACCACTATCTGATTCATGACAAATCTATGCAGTGCCACTCCCAGCAGAAGTCCCACTGCTATACCAAAGGCTGTAAGGATTACATTTTCCCTCATAACATATGCTGATGTTTCATTCCTGAAAAATCCCAGAACCTTGATGGTTGCTATCTCGCGGATTCGCTCCGTAATATTGATATTCGTCAGATTGTAAATAACGATAAATGCAAGTGCAGCGGCGCTGAGTATTACCACAAAAACAATGGATTTGAGACGGCTCATCATGTCCGACATTCTCTTCTTGAATTCCTCTAGAAGTGTGATATTTGCAACATATTCACTATCGGACAGTTCCGCCTGACATTTATATATATCCTTGCCTTTCTTGAAGTTGATATATGCAGCGTTGATTTCACTAAGTTCAGGCTGCTGAGCCGTAAGAGTCTCACGGCCTATGAATATATAATTATATACACGGTTCTCGAAAACGCCGGTAACTTTAAGCGTCAGTTCATTCATATCACTGTCACGGAGGGTGATGGTATCACCAACCTTCTTGCCATAACGTTCCATGATGCTGTTGCTGATTATCGCCTCGCCCTGCTTAGGATATTCAACCCTGTCACCATTCATGTCATAATACAACATAAACTTATCCATGGAGTCAAAATCGTCCATAGCCACTAAATTTATGCTCTTTATTCCACCTTTATATACCAGATCCCATGTGCCCTGATACATAAATTTATATTCATCCGAAACCTTATTTATCTTATCCAGAAGCTCCTCAGGAATATCGCCATTCTCCGGCAGATCCTTAAGTGTCACATCTGCATCGGTGATCTGTATCTCACCATATTGTTCTTCTGCAAATCCCGCGATGGAATCATTGATTCCAAATCCTGTCATAACAAGCGCCATACAACCACTGACGCCAACGATCATCATGAAGAAACGACCCTTGTATCTCAGGATATTTCTAACAGAAACCTTATGAAGGAATTTCAGTCTGTTCCAGATAGAAGGTATATATTCCAATGCCACTCTCTTGCCGGCCTTCGGAGCCTTTGGCCTCATGAGATTTGCTGCCGTTTCCAGAAGTTCAACTCTGGCCGATATCCATGTCGTTCCAACAGAGCAAAGGATTGCAGCTATAAATACCAATGAAGCAAGCTTTGCGTCAAATGTGATCTTTATCGGCAGGTGTATATACATCAGCTGGTAAGTAGACCAGATGACTGTAGGAAATAATACTATTCCTCCCAGGTATCCCAATATACATCCCACAACCGTGGCAACTCCCGAATACATGAGATACTTACTCATGATATCGGCTTCTGAATAGCCCAGTGCCTTGAGCACTCCGATCTGAGTCCTCTGTTCCTCAACCATTCTGCTCATAGTTGTCATACATACCAGTCCTGCAACAAGTATGAAGAATATAGGGAAAACTCTTGCAACCTGTGCTACGATTTCTGAATCACTCTTAAAACATACACAGCCGATATTTGACTCTCTATCCAACACGTATGTATCCGGCTTCTCCAGATCCTCCAGCTTGCTACGGGCATCAGCCAGCTTATCCTCGGCCTCACTTATCTTATCATTAAAATCTTTACGTCCATCCTCATACTCATCAAGGCCATCCTCATATTCCTTAAGCCCATCCTCATACTCTGAACGGCCGTCTTCATATTCACGTCTTCCATTTGACAGCTTCTTCTTGCCATCGTAATACTGACTGAGTCCATCGTTATACTCAGCCCATCCTGTATTATAATCCTCAAGTCCCTTCTGATACTGGGAATAACCATCCTCATATTTCTTAACAGCTTCGGAGTAAGCCTTATATCCCTCCTCATACTTTGCAAGCCCATCAGAATACTCCTTATAGCCGGCTTCATACATCTGCATGCCCTGGCTGTACTGTGCTTTAAGAGATTCTATATCAGTAGCATCTGTCGGAGTGGCAATTATGCCTGCTTCGATGGCCTGTATATAAGCTCCCAGGTCATCCAGTTTTTTCTTATTTGCATCCAGTGTTAGTTTTGCCGCATCCAGCTGTCCCTTAGTGTCGGAGAGAAGCTTGCCATTTGCATCCAGCTCCTTCTTTCCTGCCGCCAGCTGTTCTCCAGTCTTGTCCAGAGTATCCTTGGCATCTGTCAGCTGATTTCTCGCATAATCCAGTTTGGACTTAGATGAATTCAGTTCCCTCTCACCGCTTGCCAGTTCCTTCTCTGCATCATCCAATTCCTTCTCTGCATCACCCAGTGAGGCCTTGGCATCTGTCAGTTCCTTCTCTGCATCATCCAGCTCCTTCTCACCGTCAGCCTTCTTCTCAAGGAATTCTTCCTCTGCATCACTTATCTTCTGATCCGCATCCTTATAAACACGGTCATATCTATTCATTGCAGTAACGTCTGCGATCTCCTCCATTTCATCATCATGCGCATCCATGTAATCGTTATAATCATCAGAATATAATTCGTAATCCTGATCCATTTTAACGAAGATATCTGTATAGAAGTCACTATCAAATTCCTCCGGCAGCATATATACAAAGCCTGCCACACTTCCATTACCGATAGATGATGTACCTCTTTCAAAATTAATATAATAAGGTGAATGAACCACTCCTACCACCTTGTAGGAATCCTGTGCCATCCTTGTCTTCTCATCAGTGTCATCATCTACATCTACTTCTATATCATCATCGTCATCTGTATCTTTAGATGCATCATCTGAATCTTCATCCTCAGAATTCTCGTCTTCAGAATTCTTGTCTTCAGCACCTGCATCTTCAGAATTCTCGTCCGTCACCTCATCCTCTTCTTCGTCGCCGTAGCTTTCAATATGAAGAACATCCCCAATCTTCACCTCTCCCATCTTACTGTCAATAACACATTCCCCCGGTGCGTTCGGAAGACGGCCATTTACAACTTCAAGAGTATTGATCTTATCAGAGATAGAATGAGTCTTTAATACAAAAAGTGTATCTTCAGAATTCTTACTGTATTCAACATCAAGGCAGTAAGCACCCTCGGCATACCTTACATCCTTGGCGTTTCTTATGGTCTCAACATCCTCTTCTTCCCAGCCAAGGGTAGAGAGAAGTCTGTAGTCATACATGTTATGCTCTTTTAAAAATGTGTCGATGGTATTTACCATCGCTGGAGTAGTCACGCGGACACCGGAAAAAAATCCTGCACCCAGCAGGATTATGGCACATATCGCAAAGAATCTGCCAAATGTGCCGCGGATTTCCCGCGCTGTAGTTTTCCTGAGCATTTTCTTCATCTACTTACATACTCCAAAATTGATGGGATGGATTACATTTTACATATTTACCATTCAATTTCATCTATGTCTTTAACATCGTCATTTATTCTAACGCTTGAAACTGTTCCGTTCTTAACCTTGATGATGCGGTCAGCCATGGCAGTAAGTGCCTGGTTATGAGTAATGACGATAACTGTTGTTCCGGTATTTCTGCAGGTATCCTGAAGAACCTTAAGTACAGCCTTTCCAGTCTCATAATCCAGTGCTCCCGTCGGCTCATCGCATAAGAGGAGTTTTGGATTCTTCGCAAGAGCTCTGGCTATGGCCACTCTCTGCTGCTCACCACCCGATAGCTGGGCAGGGAAATTCTTCGTCCTGTCACTAAGTCCCACTTCATCCAATACTGTAGCTGCATCAAGAGGTTCCTTGCATATCTGTGCCGCAAGCTCTACATTTTCCAAGGCGGTCAGATTCTGCACCAGATTGTAGAACTGGAACACGAAACCAACGTCATATCTTCTGTATGCAGTAAGTTTCTTCTTGTCATACTCGGATATATCCTGGCCATCCAGATATACATGGCCGGAGGTCAGAGTATCCATTCCACCCAGTATATTCAGGATTGTGGTCTTGCCTGCACCGGACGCACCAACAATGACTGCAAACTCACCCTTCTCAATGGTGAAGTTCACATCCCTAAGTGCCTCGACACGGAGCTCACCGCTTTTATATACTTTCTTAACGTTTTTGAACTCAACGTATGAACCCAATGTGATCATCCTCCTGATTCAGTCCATTTAAACTATAAGACCCAGCATGAAGTACACACTGGGTCCTGTAACGTCAATAATTAGCTAATCATACTTCCTGCAGGCATATCCTTCTCTGCAGTAAGGAGTGCGAGAGTACCCTCATCATCTTCTGCACACAGAAGCATTCCTTCTGAAAGCATTCCTGCCAGCTTAGCAGGCTTCAGGTTTGTAACAACTACAACCTTCTTGCCAACCATCTGCTCAGGTGTGTAATAGTTCTTGATTCCTGAAACAATCTGAAGTGTTCTGTCGGCTATCTTAACCTGTGAACACAGAAGCTTCTTGGACTTTGGAACTTCCTCACAGGAGAGGATCTCACCTATCTGAAGCTGCATCTTGTCAAACTCATCAATTGTGATCTCAGCCTTCTTTACAGCCTCAATCTTAGCAGGCTCTGTCTTCTCTTCCTCTACCTTTGCAGGCTTCTTCTCCTTCTCAGGTTCTTCAGCCTTAGATGGGAATCTTCTTGCGATCTCGTCCAGCATCTCGTTCATATCAATCCTTGCGAACAGGATTTCAGGACTGTCTGTTACTTTATTTCCTGATGGATACAAACCAAAACTACCAAGCTGTGTAACTGTTCTCTTCTCAGTATTCAGCTGCTGCAAGATCTTTGCTGATGTATCAGGCATGAATGGTTCAAGAAGTGAAGCACCTATTGTAATACTCTCTACCAGATTGTAAAGAACTGTATTCAGTCTGTCCTTCTTGTCCTCTTCCTTTGCAAGTGCCCAAGGCATTGTCTCATCTATATATTTATTACATCTCTTGAAGAGATTCCAAATCTCTGTGACAGCATCAGCCACACGGAGCTTATCCATGCACTGATTAACCTTAATCCTGGTTTCTGTAACAACCTTCTTAAGGTCTTCATCATATGTATCACTTACGCCGCCATTTGTAACAACCCCGCCGAAGTATTTGTTAGACATAGAGATGGTTCTATTAACCAGATTGCCAAGTGTATTAGCAAGATCTGAATTAACTCTTTCTATCAGAAGTTCCCATGAAACCACGCCATCATTTTCAAATGGCATTTCGTGGATCAGGAAGTATCTTACTGCATCGACGCCGAACAGATCGACCATATCATCGGCATAAAGTACATTTCCCTTTGACTTACTCATCTTACCGTCGCTCTGTATAAGCCATGGATGTCCAAACACCTGTTTTGGAAGCGGGATATCCAAAGCCATGAGCATGATTGGCCAATAGATAGTATGGAATCTCAGGATATCTTTACCTATCAAATGTAAGTCAGCCGGCCAGTATTTCTTAAAGAGCTCACTATGATTGCCATCAGCATCATAACCAAGACCAGTGATATAGTTTGAAAGTGCATCGATCCATACATAAACTACATGCTTGTCATCAAAATCAACCGGGATGCCCCACTTAAATGAGGTTCTGGATACACAGAGATCCTGAAGTCCTGGTTTGATAAATGTATTGAGCATTTCGTTCTTACGTGATTCCGGCTGAATGAATTCCGGATTCTCTTCGATATGCTTTACAAGTCTGTCAGCATATTTGCTGAGCTTGAAGAAGTAAGCCTCCTCCTTTGCAGCCTTTACAGGTCTGCCACAGTCAGGACAGCATCCGTCCACCAGCTGTGACTGTGTCCAGAATGACTCGCATGGTGTGCAGTACATACCTTCATACTCGCCCTTATATATATCACCCTGATCATAGAGTTTCTTGAATATCTTCTGAACCTGAACCTCGTGATCAGGATCTGTTGTACGAATGAACCTATCATAAGATGTATTCATCAGATCCCAGATTCTCTTAATCTCTCCAGCCTTCTCATCAACAAATTCCTTTGGAGTTGAGAGACTTTCAAAAGCCTTGGTCTCAATCTTCTGACCGTGTTCATCTGTTCCTGTCTGGAATCTTACATCGTAACCGATAAATCTCTTGTATCTGGCAATACTGTCAGCCAGTACAATTTCATATGTGTTGCCTATATGAGGCTTGCCAGATGCATAAGCAATGGCTGTTGTAATGTAATATGGTTTCTTAGACATGATTAATACTCCCTTTTCATTATTTTCTATGTACCATCTACACAATAGTCCGTAACAGACATCGCTCCCGCTCATTACGGGCTACCCCTAGCGGACGCTTCGCTCTCTAAGCTCTCAGCCATCATAGATGTCTGAATCGCTAAGATCCGAGACCCGCAATGGTCTGTTACGGATTATTGTTTGATGGCACATTATAGTTCTATTATTATAAAACAAAAAAGCGCTACGAGTAGTGTACCACATAGCGCTTATTATTTGCAATTTTATTTTGCGGTCGTTAGCAAGGGCTTTTTTATCCCACTCTCAACTTGAACTTCTGTACGTCACGTTCGGAATCTACAATTTCCATCTCTCCGCCGAGATCACGTACCTTCTGATCGAAGTCTTCATAACCTCTCTTAACGTACTGGATATCTTCGATAGTACTTACTCCCTCTGCTGCAAGTGCTGCAATAACAAGTGCCGCACCGGCTCTCAGGTCTGAAGCCACAAGTCTTGCTCCTGTATAACCCTTTACTCCTGAAATGATAGCGGAGTTTCCTTCTACTCTGATCTTGGCGCCCATACGTATGAGTTCCTGAACATATCTGAATCTGTTTTCAAATATACTCTCAGTAACTATACTTGTTCCTTCTGAAAGTGCCAGCACTGCAGCCATCTGTGCCTGCATATCTGTAGGGAATCCAGGGTATGGCAGTGTCTTGATCTGTGTAGCCTTGAAGTTACCGTCTGCCATAACTCTTACAGAATCATCATACTCTATCACATGAGCGCCCATCTCTATAAGCTTTGAAGAGATAGCCTCCAAGTGTTTAGGAATTACGTTCTTAATAAGTACATTTCCTCTTGTTGCCATTGTCATGGCCATAAATGTACCAGCTTCGATCTGATCAGGTATTATTGAATACTCTGCTCCATGAAGCCTCTCAACGCCTCTGATACGGATTACATCTGTACCAGCGCCCTTTATGTTTGCACCCATTGTATTAAGGAAGTTTGCAACGTCAACTATGTGTGGCTCTTTTGCCGCATTTTCAATTGTTGTCTTTCCTTCTGAAAGGGCTGCAGCCATCATGATGTTGATCGTAGCACCTACTGAAACTGTATCCAGATATATATGAGCACCTGTGAGTCTGCCAGCCTTAGCAACTATACGACCACCTGTTACTATATCGATATCTGCACCAAGCTTCTCAAATCCCTTGATATGAAGGTCGATAGGTCTTGCACCTATATCACATCCTCCAGGAAGTGCAACATCAGCATATTTATATTTTCCAAGTAATGCTCCTATAAGATAATAGGATGCTCTTATTCTTCTGATGTACTCATCATCAACTGCGAGTCCGTCTCTGCCTCTTATTCCCTTACCGCAAATTACTACAGTGTGTCTATCTTTATACTCTACAGTTGCACCGATATTCTGAATAGCCTTAAGCAAGGTTACTGTATCGGATACATATGGTACATTTTCTATCAGGACTTTGTCGTCGGTCATTGTTGCAGCTGCAAGAATTCCAAGTGCAGCGTTCTTAGCACCGGCTATTACGACCTCACCCTCAAGAGGTCTTCCGCCCTTGATCACATATTGTTCCATAGCTAAAAAATCACCTTTTAGTTATTATTGGTTTACGTAAAATCATTATTATGGTTAACGTAATCTTCTACATTATAACACATTTTCCGCATTTGTAAACCCAATTGTTACAAAATTGTTAATTTTTTTTATTTTTTTACTTATCAGCCTCACAATAGATGCATCTGTAAACAC
>CAMHCL010000007.1 GCA_946183625.1 uncultured Lachnospiraceae bacterium | reverse complement strand
GATGATCTGAAGAGGATGATGGGCCTCAAGCTGAACAGGGAACTGTATCTGGTTTATTACATCATATACCAGATCCTCGTTACATTTTACAAGGATTCAGATTCTTATCAGATCAGGGATTATGTAAGGATTGATGAGATAATCGAGGCTGTAAGCCGTGAGCTTGGGGTTATATCTGAAGGCATCCCGGCTTATACTGATGAGGATATAAATGATAATAGTTTTAAATCTATAGCAATCCTCTGGGACGGACTTCCTCCGATGATAAGTGAGGACAAGGACAGAAATAAGGCTTCAAGAGGTTCCAGAATGGGTTATGTGAAGTTGGCCTTCAATCTGCTGATCGATGAGAAGGTCTTCATGACTGTGGATGACAGATTCTATCCGACAGGCAGATTCCATGCTATAGCTGAGAACTACTTTGAAGATAACCGCAGTGCTATCTATGCGGCGTTGAAGGGTGGTGATGAGAATGCCTAGTATTAACCGTATCAGAGTTAATAATGTTAAGTACAACTTCGGCACTCAGAGCTATGATGATTTCACCATGCGTATGTATGGACGAAACACTCTTTACGACCTGGCAAATGGTGGTGGTAAATCTGTGCTTATGCTGCTCCTCATGCAGAATCTGATCCCGAATTGTACGCTGGATGATAAGCAGCCGATCGAGAAGCTGTTCAGAGATGGAAGCAACACGGTTATTCATTCTCTTATAGAGTGGAAGCTGGATGAGTGCGATATCAAGGATGGCTACAGATATATGACTACGGGTTTTGCTGCCCGTAAGGCGACTACAGTTAATGAAGAGACTGAGGCGGATGGCCAGACTGCAAGGATAGACTACTTTAATTACATTATTTTCTATAGAAATTACAACAAGCATGACATTATCAATCTGCCGCTGGTGAAGGGTGACGAGCGTATCTCCTACAAGGGACTTAAGAACATGCTCATGGATCTGGCCCGGACTGATAAGAATCTCCTGGTGGAGATATATGATCGTAAGGGTGAGTATCAGAGAGCTATTGCTGAATATGGTCTGTATGAGAGCCAGTGGGAGATCATACGAGGTATCAACAGAACTGAGGGACATGTCAGAACATATTTTGAGACAAATTACAAGACGACTCGTAAGGTTGTGGAGGACCTGATCATTGAGGAAATCATTGAGAAGGCTTACATGACCAAGACTGAGCGTGAGAAGAATAAGACTGAAAGCACGGCAACACTTCTGCTTACTATTCAGGAAGAACTGAAGGCTCTGGCTGCAAGGAAGAAGGATATAGCTATCTATGATCACGAGAGTGAACTGGTGGAGCTGCTTCGGGACAGAGTTGATTCCTGTATGGAAGCTTATGAGAAGCAGAGGGAGCTGGCTGTTAAGTATGCAGGGCTTTATTCGACCTTGAAGAAGCAGAGGTCTGAAGCAGAGGCTGAGTTAAAGAGCAAGGAGGAATTCCTTGATAAGGCTGGTCTGGAACTTGAGAATGAATCGAAGGTTCTGGATATACTTGGCGTGGGCAAAAACCTTATGGCTGCTGAAACCATGAATGCCAGGAAGCAGGAAATGGAAACAAATCTCCAGAGCCTGAATGATAATCTGGAACTTGCTAAGGAACAGCTGAATATCAGGATTGCTTCGACTGAATATATTGATATGCTCCGTGATCAGGCAAAGTATGACAAGCTTATCAGAGAGCAGAAGGCAAGGGAGAAGGCTCTGAATGAAGATGAAGAGACACATGAGCTGTCAGCCGTTACATTTAACCTGAAGAGAATGACTGATGAAATGTTGTCTGAAAATAAACAGAAGCTGAAGTCTCTTCATGAAGAGATGGATGGACTTAAGGCTGAGTTGGAGGAGAAGTCCAAGAAGAAGGCAGCAGCTGAGACTGAGCTGGCTGTCATGCATAGCGGCGAAGATATGATGAAGGACCGCATTTCCGGTATCAGAAGTGAGATCGATGCTATAGCGGGCACTCTAATCCACAGCATAATCGGTGAGAATTCTGAGATATTTAGGGAACTCAGTGAGAGACTTGAGTCAGAACAGAAGAGTGTTGATGATATCAATACCCGTATAGAAGAGCTGAAGGCGGAGCTTGCTGAGACTGAACAGTCATCTGCGGATGGCGTGAATCATATCACCGCCCTTAATTATAAGCTGGAAGAGATTCATGTGAGAGCAGAGAAGCTGAAGCAGGTGAAGTCGCGTCTTAAGGCGATTGCTGATATCTATGGTGCAGATGATATAAGTGGCTGTGAGACTCTTATCAGGGCGAGAATTGATAAGGATGTAATAAGACGCCATGAGCTGAAGGCTGACCTTAAGAAGCTGGAGGCGAGACAGAACGAGCTTAAGGAAGGCAGGATAATTGCCCGTACTGAAGGTGTTCGCAGCGTGATAGATTATATATCCACCAGACACAATGTTATGGCTATGTCCGGTATGGATTATATCTCGGCGCTTCCTGAAGATACCAGGGAGAAGCTGGTCACACGTGATCCGGGACTTCCATATGGTGTTGTGACAAATGATTTCGAGAAGGTGTCCGGCGACCAGGGAATCTACAGCCTGTCTATAAATGAACAGGTCATCCTCTATGATATCGATAAAATAGGTGAGAATCCTGTGACTATCGGAGATGGCGCCATCTCCATATGCAAGGAACCTGCGTACTATGTAGATGAGAATCTGAAGCAGAACCTCCTTTCTGGTGTAGCGGATAGCATAAATCAGATAAATGAAGAGCTGAAGCTTGCAGAGGATATGCTTTCTACAGAACGCAAGGATCTGGATTTCGTTGCAGTTTATGCTTCTCAGGAATATCTGGATGCTGATAAGGAAGAGGAAAGTGTAGAGCAGGAGATAGCTGAGTTTACGACGAAGCTGGAGAAGAATTCTGACAAGGTTACAAGCTTAAATAGAAGAATCCGTGATCTGGAGGAGAAGCTTCCGGGGCATATTAAGGAAGCTGAGGAACTTTTTGAGGATATAAAGAAGGTTGAGAAGATACTGGCTCTTGAGAAGTCCATGAAGGAGCCGGAGGACAAGGTTCTGGAATATCAGAATGGATATACGAAGGTCAAGACCATCATCAGCGAGTCTGAAAAGGATATAGAGAGGTTACATGGTGAGGTGCGCCTGACCTCTGATCTGATCCGCATAACTGAGGATGCGGCCCGTGTTCTGGAATTCGAGTGGGAGAATACCTACAAGCCTTTCTATACCAAGGGCGAGTATGAAACTATAAATAAATCCTGGGATGAGCTGGTGGATATGTTCCACAAGCTGAAGGGAGATAAATCTCCTGCCATTTCCCTGGATAAGGAGAAGATGCTTATTGAAACTCTTCTTAACAGTTTGGACAGACAGAGAAGAAGCATCGAGGCTCTGGGTGTGGATATCAGAACTCTGAACAGATATCACAGCGAGGGCAAGCTTACATCTGCCAGCGAAGCTGAGCTGAAGGAACTTCGTGATAAATGTGCTTCCATCGAAGCTAATATCGTGAAGCTCAGAGAAGAGATAGCTGAGTGCGAGAAGGAACATTCCAAGTTGATAGGAAGCATTGACTACGCATTGCTTGGAATCCGTGGAAGGTATGATCTGTCTGATATGGCGGACAGTACATTTGACAGTACGGATGGAATCAGAACATATCTGAAGATGCAGGATTCTGATTTTAATAAATGTATCGCACTTCATACAGATAAGAAGAATCAGATCAAGGCGGGACTGGGTTCTGCTGAGAAGGATATCAAGAAGACGGAGGTTCGCCTCAGAGAGATCGAGGAACTGCTGCATTACACAGACCGGGTTATCGCTCAGAATCATATCGACATAACCAATCTGGATGCGCCTCAGGACTTCGACCTGGATGGAGATATCACAGGAATCTATGATGACCTGCTTATGAAATACGACAGAACTTCCAAGGATATTGACAGAAGCAAGAATGACATATTGAAGGTGAAGCTGAAGGTAGTTGAGTCTCTTGGCACTGTAGGGGCTGACGAGCTGGCGGCTTCTATCAGGGATGATGTAAATGTGCCGGAGAATGCAGAGGATGCATCGAAGCTTCTGGAGAGACTTAAGGGCGTTCTGGAGATCATTGCTCTGGAGAAGGACAGAGTTGAGAAGAGTCTTGTGAGCATGGAGAAGCTGAAGGACAGCTTCATAGATCAGTGCCTGGAGAGATGTCTCGATGTTAAGACAGAGATAAGCAAACTAGCACATTTATCAGAAATAACTATTGGTGATGAGAAGATACAGATGATCAAGCTCAGCATCCCATATGTTAAGGATGAGTTCATGAAGGACAGAATGTCGGAATATATCGACAGGCTGGTGGCTGAGATGGACAACAGAAGTACGGAAAGTGACGTGCTGAAGTTCCTGAACCAGTGCCTGTCCATGAAGAAACTGTTCTCTGTGATCGTTACTGATATGTCCAAGATCAAGCTGATGCTCTATAAGAGGGAGCGTATAGTTGAGCAGAGCAGGTATCTGAGATACGAAGAGGCTGTAGGTAGTACAGGTCAGTCCCAGGGTATCTATATTCAGTTCCTGATCTCGATAATCAATTACATCTCGGGAATGTATGCTATCACTGACAGCACCGGCAGAGCTAAGACTCTGTTTATAGATAACCCATTCGGTGCGGCCAAGGATATCTATATCTGGGAGCCTATCTTCAGGCTGCTGGAGGAGAATCACGTACAGCTTATAGTACCTGCCCGTGGCGCAACGCCTGAGATAACTGGTAGATTTGATGTTAACTATGTACTGGGCCAGCAGATGGTTGGCAACCGTACAACAACAGTAGTAGTGAATTATACAAGTAAGACCAAAGGGGAAGAACTGGAGTACAAGGAGCTGGATACAGAACAGATGTCCTTCGACTTCATTTAAAGTGAAATGTACATTTACGAATCTAAAACAATTCTGACGCCTCAAAATGGATTAAATGTATATAGAGGCAGGACGGAAAGTACAATTACATTAAGGGATGTGACGGGACCGGATGCGCTGGACATAGGCGTTAAGACTGATGCGGCCGAGCTCCTGAACGGAGTTCTGAAGAAGCGCAGAGGTAAGGGCATAATCCTTATGGGCAATCTGGGTGATCCATATAATGGCCTTGAAGGGGAATATCGTATAGTGAGACACTGCCTTCAGGTTATAGAAAATATGGACTACGGTGTTGTGATCAGTACCAGAAGTTCTCTTATAATGAGAGACATGGACATCCTGAGAAATATCAACCATAAGACCAGAGTCATAGTTGAGATACCTTTCCCTACAGCAAAGAAGAAGGTCTTCGATAAGCTGGAAGGAATCGGGGAGCGTAGTGATATCTATCGTACCACCGGTTTGGCGGAGAGAATAAAGCTGATAGAGGGACTGATCTCGGAGGACATAGATGTGATAGTGGACATCACACCGCTGATACCATTTATAAATGATTCGGAAGATGATGTGTACAAGACCCTGGAGGTGCTGAAGGATGCAGGAGTCACCATGATCGATCCCGGCGATCTGAAGCTTATCATCAAGAAGTCCGGGTATGACTATTTTACTGGAGAATTCAGAGCACGTTTCCCTAAGGAGTTTGAAGCCTTCAGCAAAGACTATGACGGAGCTACAGAGCTCATTCCTCAGAATCAGGATGTGCTTCGTAAGATGCTTACATCTTATTGTAATGAATGTGGAATAGAATGTGATAAGAATAAGATAAAAGGTATAAGGCGTCAGTATGTTAATAAGACAATGGGAGAACAGATGTCACTGTTCTAACTTGTATTTTGACAGGTATGCTATTATATTATATTGAAGAAAAATTGCCACACCCCGTGATCTTAAGTTTCGGGTCAGGCGTAGTATAAATAGATAGGAGTTAATACAATGGACTACAACGAATTAAGCTTAATCATGCATGAGAAAAATCAGGGAAAGATGGAATGTGTATCCAAGGTTCCAATTGAGACTAAGGAAGATCTCTCCATTGCTTATACACCAGGTGTTGCAGAACCTTGTCGCAAGATCCATGAGAATCCTGCAGATGCATACAAGTATACACTCAAAGCAAATACAGTTGCAGTAGTATCTGATGGTACAGCTGTTCTGGGTCTTGGAGATATAGGACCTCTTGCTGCTATTCCTGTTATGGAAGGTAAGTCTGTACTGTTTAAGAGATTCGGTAATGTAGATGCATTTCCTATCTGCCTTGATACAAAGGATACTGAAGAAATCATAGAGACTGTTAAGAGACTTGCACCATCCTTCGGTGGTATCAACCTGGAGGATATAGCAGCTCCTAGATGTTTTGAGATAGAGAGAAGACTTAAGGAGGAACTTGATATTCCAGTATTCCATGATGACCAGCATGGTACTGCTATCGTAGTTGCAGCTGGTCTGACAAATGCACTTAAGATAGTAGGAAAGAAGTGGGAGGACATCAGCGCTGTTATAAGTGGTGCAGGTGCCGCAGGTGTTTCTATCTGCAAACTGCTTCAGGCATTTGGAATTGGAAATGTAGTTCTTGTTGATTCACAGGGTGCTCTTGTGGATGGTGATCCAAGACTTAACTCTGCTAAGCAGGAGATAGCTGCTGTAACTAACAAGAACAAGGAGACAGGAAGCCTGGCCGATGTTATAAAGGGCAAGGATGTATTCATCGGTGTATCTGCACCAGGAATTGTCAGCACAGAAATGGTTAAGACGATGGCTGCTGATCCAATCATCTTTGCTATGGCTAATCCAACTCCTGAGATCATGCCTGATGAGGCTAAGGCCGGAGGAGCAAGGATCATTGCAACGGGAAGAAGTGATTTCCCAAATCAGATAAATAACGTACTTGTATTCCCTGGTATCTTCAGGGGTGCACTTGATGCTCATGCAACTGCTATCACAGAGCCTATGAAGGAGGCTGCAGCAAGAGCAATCGCTTCTATAGTTACAGATGATGAATTATCTGAAGAATACATTATACCTGATGCATTTAATGAAAATGTAGCGAAGGTAGTTGCCAAGGCTGTTGCAGACGAGGCAAGGCGCGCAGGAATCTGCAAATAGGACATTTGATTACGGGGTGTTAGCAGAGGTTAGGAGATCATATGGCTCAGAATGATTTTGAAAAAGCCCAAAAGCTTGGAGAGAAAGCTTATAAAAATGCTCTCTTTAAAGGACAACATCCATATCTTCCTGTATTAGATGATATAATCGATAAGGATACGATTAAGGGCGAGGTGTCCCTGGGACTTGTTGACGTGCCTCTTGATCGTGTGATCGGAACGAGCACAGCCGGTAGAACTCAGGCGTTTGCTTGTAATTTCATGCCGCTTCTTGATGAGAAGACTGAGTTTGGATCAAAGTGGGCCAAGCTATGCGAAGCACATATAGAAGAGGGTATCCACGATCCGGTAAAGGTTTATGAATACCTGAATTATTTCTATGTAATAGAGGGTAACAAACGTGTCAGCGTGCTGAAGTACTTCGGTGCCGACAGCATCCCTGCATTTGTGACCCGAAAGATTCCTAAGTACACAGACGATAAGGAAATTCACGTTTACTATGAATTCATGGATTTCAATAAGAGTACAGGAGTTAATTATATATGGCTTTCTGAGGAAGGCGCTTATAACGAGCTTATTGATATTGTTTCCAGAAGCAAGAAGAATAAGCATAAGAATGATGATAATATAACGACTGCAGTGGGAACTGTTTCTGATTCTATGGATGGTTCCGGAACTGCATTCAGGTCACAGGCAGCGAAGGTTTGGTCGGATGACACTCTTCTGGAATTCAGATCAGCTTATTACAGATTCAGTAAGGTATATAAAGAAGAGGGTGGCGACAAACTTGAGAATATAACCACCGGCGATGCATTTCTCGTAATGCTGAAGCTGACGGATTTTGATACCATCTGCGAATTGGATAACAGTGAAATGCACAATATGGTGGATTCTGTGTTCCAGGAATTCCTGCTGGCAAATGGCAAGGAAGCTCCTGAGATATCTCTTGACCCGCCAGAACAGAAACGTTCGATCATATCGCATATCCTGCCTCAGTATTCTGCGTCGAAGCCTCTGAAGATAGGCTTTATCTTCGACAGGGAACCGGTTCAGTCCAGCTGGCTCTATGCTCATGAACTGGGACGCAATTATATTAAGGAGAATTTTGGCGATAAAGTAAATACTCTGAAGATCACAACTGCAACTAATGAACAGGAGACCATGGACGCTATCTCGGATCTCGTAAATTCGCAGGGAACAGAAGTGATCTTTACTACAACTTCAAAAATGATAGATGCCAGTGTTAAGAGTGCCATAAAGTATCCGAATGTTAAGATACTCAACTGCTCCCTTAATACAAGTCACAGATATATTAGAACTTACTATGCCCGTCTATACGAATCGAAATTCCTGGCCGGCATGGTGGCAGGTTCACTTACAGAAACTAATAAGATAGGTTATATCGAGAACTATCCTATAGTTGGCGTTATGGCTAACATCAATGCATTTGCCCTGGGGGCCAAGCTGGTCAATCCGAAGGCGAAGGTAATGCTTAAATGGGCTTCTGCCAAGGAATACCAAAGCCGCGAGGAGATATACAATATATATCGTGCAGAGGGGGTTGATTACGTATCCGATCAGGATATGATAACGCCGAATAAAGCTTCAAGAAATTTCGGAATGTACAAGCTTACTGATGATGAGCCGATAAATATGACAATGACGGTTTATGACTGGGGCGTTTTGTACGATAAGATTCTGAATATAATACTTAACGGTAACTGGAACAGTACCGATACGGATCAGGACAATAAGGCCCTCAACTACTGGTGGGGAATGTCGGCAGGAGTTGTGGATATCATCATTTCCGATAAGGTTCCTGTTGATACCAGAAGACTTGTGAATATATTCAGACAGATGATAATCGACGACAAATATTCACCTTTCATAGGCGAGATAGTCGATCAGAATGGGGAAATAATCAGCAAAGAGGGAGAACTACTGCCTACAGATGATATCATTACAATGGATTGGTTGGTAGACAATGTTGACGGATACATCCCAAGTATGGATGAATTGAAGGAGAAGGCGCGCCCGATAGTTGAGATAAAGGGTGTGAAGAAAATGCCAAATGAAGATACTAACGATAGCGGACGAGGAATCTAAATATTATTGGGATTTTTTTGAGAAGAGCAAACTGGAGGGAATCGACATGATCCTCTCTGCTGGGGATCTTGCGCCTCAATATCTGGAATTTCTGGCTACTTATTCCAAGGCACCTATCATTTATGTTCATGGTAATCATGATAAATGTTACGACGACACTCCGCCTCTTGGCTGTATATGTGCGGATGATACCATTGTCACACATAATGGCATAAGGATACTGGGACTTGGTGGAAGCATGAAATATAGCGGCGGCAATTATCAGTATACTGAAGGTGAGATGAGAATGCGTTATATGAAGCTCATGCCGAAGATTATAATAAACCGAGGCTTTGATATACTTCTGACACATTCTCCAGCCAAAGGATTAAATGATGGACAGGATCTGCCACACCAGGGCTTTGAATGTTTTAATTTCCTGATGGACAGATACAAGCCGAAATATTTTATACATGGTCACGTACATTTAAATTACGATAGAAAGCTAAAGCGTGAAACGATGTATAATGGTACCAAGGTGGTCAATGCTTATATTAAACATATAATAGATTATGATGGTGGAGATGATGTATCGCCTATAGATGAAAAGGTGGAGACATCTGGCACCGAGAATCTGAAAGTGATAGATTTTGAAAGTAGAAAAGAATAGTAAAATGTAATGAATGCTGCTTTAACAGATGGCAGGATATTCCGTGGAGAAAAGTTATGGAAAACTGGAATAAATATGAAGAATTAATTGAAAAATATAATGCGCTGTGTGGTGATTCCGGAATCATTGATCAGTCCCTTTATAAAGAATTTGATGTAAAGAGGGGACTTAGAGATTCTGACGGTAAGGGTGTTCTTACTGGTCTTACTGAGATATCTGACGTAGTAGGTTTTAAGACTGAGAATGGGAAGAGAACTCCTATTCCTGGAGAGCTGTATTTCCAGGGCTATAATGTTATGGATCTTGTTAAGGGTTTCCATGGCAGCAAGCATGGATTTGAAGAGACAACATTTCTACTTCTCTTCGGAGAACTTCCAACAGAAACTGAGCTGGAAGAATTTATGCATCTGATGGGAGACCTCAGACCTCTTCCTGAAAACTTTAACAGAGATGTTATCATGAAGGCTCCAAGCAGAAGTATCATGAATGTTCTGGAGAGATGTGTGTTGACGCTTTACTCCTATGATGATGATCCGGATAATAATGAGGTTAAGCATGTATTGGCACAGTCGCTGTCTCTCATATCCAGATTCCCTGTAATAGCAGCATACGGATATCAGAGTTACAGACATAAATATATGGATTCCAGCCTGGTAATCCACAGGCCGAAGCCAGAACTGTCCACGGCGGAGAACATTTTACGATTACTCAGACCTGATCCTAAGTTTACTGAACTTGAGGCACAGGTTCTGGATATATGCCTTGTACTCCACGCTGAACACGGTGGTGGTAACAACTCTACATTTACAACTCACGTTATCTCATCAACGGATACTGACACCTATTCAACGGTAGCTGGTTCGCTGGGTTCTCTCAAAGGACCTAGACACGGTGGTGCTAACTTGAAGGTTCAGCAGATGTTTGCTGATCTTAAGAGTGAGATATCTGACTGGGAAAGTGATGCACAGATAAGAGCTTATTTGAGAGGCATTCTTAACAAGGAAAAATTTGACCGTTCGGGACTTATATACGGACTGGGACATGCGGTTTATAGTATTTCGGATCCTAGAGCTGTAATCCTTAAGGACTATGCAAGACGCCTTTCTGTTGAAGAAGGCTTTGAGAAGGAATTTGAACTCTATGACAGAGTTGAGCGTATAGGTAAGGAATTGATCATGAAGAACCGTGACATCCAGAAGCCTGTATGTGCAAATGTGGATCTGTACAGTGGCCTTGTTTATACAATGCTACGAATTCCGATGGAACTCTTTACACCAATGTTTGCTATTGCACGTATATCAGGATGGTCAGCTCACAGAATAGAGGAACTGGTCAACAGAGGCAAGATAATTCGTCCAGCTTACAAGTACGTCGGCGAGCACAGAGATTATCTGTCTATAGAGGAAAGAATCTGGTAACAAGTGAAGGTAAGGAATCTTTACGTATTGGAGGGGTTAATATATGTATTGTAGAAAATGTGGTGCACAACTTTCTGATTCCAGCAAATTTTGTATGACTTGTGGAAGTCCTGTAAAACCAATTCCATATAATGAACAGGACCAGTACAGCCAGGGCCAGCAGTATGATGACAGTTCGGAATATGGCAGTTCAGAGTACGGTCAGGGCCAGTATGCTCAGGGCGGCTATGGACAGGAGCAGTACGGTCAGGCACAGAGAATGCCACAGGATCAGTACGGTTCCCAAGACCAGTATGGACGCGGTTCGGAATATGACCAGGGCGGTCAGCGTAGATCGCAGGGACAGGGACAGAGTAGAAGAAGCTCGGAATATGGTCAGGGCGGTCAGCATAGATCACAAGGCCAGGGCGGCCAGCATAGACCGCAGGGGCAGGGCCAGCATAGACCACAGGGGCAGGGTCAGCATAGACCACAGGGCCAAGGTCAGCATAGACCACAGGGCCAGCATAGACCACAAGGCCAGGGCGGCCAGTACAGACCACAGGGGCAGCAGAGCTCCGGCGGCGGAAGCGGCAAGACAATTGCCATCGTGGGTGCCATAATAGGAATCGTTGTCCTTCTTGGCGCAGCTCTTATTGTGTTCACATTATTCAACAAACCAAAAGTAAATCTCAATGATTATATGAAGATAGAAGTAAACGGTGCTTATCCAAAGGCAGAGCTTAAAGCTGTATTTGATAAGGAAAAGTTTGATGATGATTGGAGAGGCAAACTTAAATTCAAGGATGACAGCACCGATGTGGCCCAGATATATGGCAAAGATGGAGCGGTAGATGCACTTTATGATTCGATCATGCTTTCTCAGTATTTCGTAAATGAAACACCTATTAAGAATGGTGATCAGGTAACTTACTGCTTTGGCCTTAAGGAAGATGAACTTGAAAATAGATTTTCAAATAAGATTGAATTTGAAGATATAACATTTACTGTAAATGGACTCAGCGAGTATTCTTCTGTTGATGCATTTAAGGATATAGAGATTCAGTTCACAGGCGACGGTTCAGATATAACAGCAACAGTGATCAACAATTCTAACCAGTCACCTATGGCTTACTGGGATTATGTTCCTGACAGAACCACAGGACTTAAGGAAGGCGACACCATCACAGTAACTATCGAGCCTGATAATCCAACTGCATATGATGAATGTGCTTCCACATATGGTTTTGTTCCTGAAACTATGACAAAACAGTACACAGTTGGAAATGTATCTTTTAGCTCGGGTGATACTGATTCCACAACAGAAGCAACCACAGAGGCTACAACAGAAGCACCTAAGTCATCAGATGGCCAGGTGTTCTCAGACAGCAGCTCCAGACTTCTTACAGAAGCAGAAGTAAAGGCTCTATCTAAGGATGAAGTCCAGACTGCCATCAACGAGATATATGCAAGACACGGCTATAGATTTGACACAGACAGTATTAGAAAACATTTTGAACAGTACGACTGGTACAATCCTACAGTCAGCCCTGATGATTTCAGCGAATCATCTTTCAGTAGTACCGAAAAGGCTAACATAGATCTGCTCCGCTCATATAGATAATGCGTGATGGCGTGTGATGCATGATGGCGTGTGATGTGCGGTGTGTGATGTGCGGTGTGTGATGCATGATGATGTGCACCTTGCTTTGTAGGGTAAGGAGCAGGAAGAGGTAAGATTAATAATGAATGACAATATGAACAGAAAGAAATCTCTGATCCTGGCACTCATATTAGGAATGGTAATAGCATTAGGAGGCTGCGGTAAAAAAGAAGAGGAACATAACAGTATAGTGGAATACGTTTCTCAACAGACAGTTACCGATGCCACTGCTATGGATGCGGATGAAGCATCTCTGTCAGATGCAAGTGCAACAAATGCGTCGGAATCAGATGCCAGCGCCACTGATGCCAGCTCTACTGATGCAGATGTCCCTGCCGGAAACGGCAAGGTAATAGTTCTGGATCCAGGACACTCGTCCAAAGTATCAGGTGAAATGGAACCTGTAGGACCTGGTTCTAGTGAAATGAAAGCTAAGGATGTAACCGGAACTTCAGGAAGAACCTCTGGACTTATGGAATATGAACTCGCATTGCAGACTTCATTCAAGATGAAGGAAGAGCTGGAACGTCGTGGATATACAGTATATTTGACTAGATATGATAACGAAGTAATGTTATCCTGCTCTGAAAGGGCTGAGATAGCAAATAATTATAATGCAGATGCATTTATCAGAGTGCATGCAGATGGTGTAGACGATAGTTCCGCCAGTGGAGCCATGACTATATGTATCACACCATCAAATCCGTATGTGCCTGAAATGTATCAGGACTCGCGCAGACTTTCCGAGGATATAATCAGTGAGTACTGCAAAGAGACAGGACTTGGCCAGCGCAGCATCTGGGAGACAGATACTATGACCGGTAATAACTGGAGCAAGGTTCCAACAACACTTCTTGAAATGGGATTTATGACCAATCCTAATGAGGATGCGCTGATGGCTGATCCTGCATTTCAGGATAAGATAGCTTCCGGAGTTGCAAATGGACTGGATAAGTTCTTTGGTTTTGAATAAATAATATAATGGGTTTGAATAAGCTGATAGATTTGTATGAATAGGCTTGTGATTTGTATGGATCAACTTGCGAATTTGTATGAATAAGCTTACGGATTTGAGTGGATGATTTGATAAGGAGATATGGCATGTGGATTGCTGACAGATGGAAAGATTATAGCGTGCTTGACACCTCTGAGGGTGAGAAGCTTGAGAGATGGGGTAAGTATATCCTTCTTAGACCAGATCCTCAGGTTATATGGGCAACACCTAAAACTATTCCTGAATGGAAAAAGCTTAATGGCCATTACTTCCGTAGCAACAAGGGCGGCGGTGAATGGGAATTCCATAATCTTCCTGAAGAGTGGAAGATAAGCTACTTGCTCTCAGGATCAAATGGGGACAGTAATTCTGATTCGGAATCTGATACATATAAGCTTACATTTAATCTGAAGCCATTTTCCTTTAAACATACAGGGCTCTTCCCTGAACAGGCTGCAAACTGGGACTGGTCTTATGGATTGATCCGTAATGCAGTAAAGTCAGGCAGAGAAGTGAAAGTCTTGAACTTGTTTGCATACACAGGTGGAGCAACACTTGCTGCAGCTGCAGCAGGAGCAAAGGTTACTCATGTGGATGCTTCCAAGGGAATGGTTACCTGGGCAAAAGAGAATGCAGTCCTTTCAGGACTTGGTGATGCTCCAATCCGCTGGCTGGTAGATGACTGCGTTAAATTCGTAGAACGTGAGATAAGACGTGGAAACACCTATGATGCCATCATCATGGATCCACCATCATATGGCCGTGGCCCAAAAGGAGAATTATGGAAGATAGAAGAAAGTATCTATCCGCTCATCCAGCTGACACAGCAGCTAATGAGTGATAAACCACTTTTCTACCTTATTAATTCATACACAACTGGACTTGCACCAGCAGTCCTTACATATATGATAGGTTCCACCATCGCAAAAGACCATGGCGGGAAAGTGGAATCACAGGAACTCGGACTTCCAGTTGAACACAGTGGACTTAACCTTCCATGTGGAGCTTCAGGCAGATGGACTGTGTAGAGAAGTTGGCTATATAAGAATTCTTACTATAATATATACTCTTTGTTAATGGGAGTTGTATTTGAGAGAATAGTGGATGGCGGTTTTTGATTGAATATTGAATAGCGTGCGGATGCGAGTGATAATAGGAAGCAACCCGCACGCGCCACAACAAAATCAAAATATGAAAATAAAATAATAAAAATACCCCTTGCATTTGTTATCTCAGTATGATAGTATATCTCTTGCTGTGACGTTGATAGCGTGGAAACGGAAGTTGCTGCAAGCAGGAGCAGGTAATTTCGTGGAGCGAATGTCATGTTCAGAGAAACTGGCGACAAGTCACTGTACCATATAACCATCTGGACGTTGCCCAGAGATGACGGATGTATTTTTTATTTTGACCCAAAATAGGAAACACCCGGGAGAGTTGTACAGTCACCGCTTGTTGCACAATTAATAAAGTGCGAAAAGGAGGCGGCTTTTTTTATGGCTAATCAAGTAATGAGAATCACATTAAAGGCATATGATCATGAACTTATTGATCAGGCAGCTAAGGAAATCGTAGAAGCTGTTAAGAGTTCAGGCGCAAAGGTAAGTGGACCTGTTCCAATGCCAACAAAGGTTGAGAAGGTAACTATTCTTAGAGCAGTACATAAGTATAAGGATAGTAGAGAGCAGTTTGAGCAGAGAACTCATAAGAGACTCATCGATGTTATAGCTCCTAACCAGAAGACAATTGATATTCTTCGTAAGATTGATATCTCAGCCGGTGTTTACATCGAAACAAAGATGGTATAAACCATAAAGAAAACTAAGTACAGTACCTAATTAGCTAAGAGCTAAAAAACCTGCATCACTTGCTCGAGGCACATTTAGAATGATTCCTACTATATTATGAAGGAATCCGCTGTAAATTATTTAGGAGGAAAGAAAAATGAAAAAGGCAATACTTGCAGAGAAAGTCGGAATGACTCAGATCTGGAGTGAACAGGGTCAGTTAATTCCTGTAACAGTTTTAAAGGCTGGACCTTGTGATGTATTACAGGTAAAGACAGTAGAGAACGACGGTTATGAAGCAGTTCAGGTTGGATTCGGTGTCGTTAAGGAGAGAGTTGTTTCTCACGACGGAACTGGTAAGAAGGTTATCCGCAATCCACACGGAGCTACAAAGGCAGAAGTTGGACATGCAAAGAAGGTTGGCGTTGAACCTAAGAAGTATGTAAAAGAGTTCAAGTTCGATGATGTTGCTTCATTCGTTCCTGGCGAGACAGTTATCAAGGCTGACATCTTCGCTGAGGGAGATAAGGTTGATGCAACAGCTACTTCAAAGGGTAAAGGATATGCTGGTGGTATCAAGAGACATGGTCTTAAGTCTGGTCCTTCAGGACACGGTTCAAAGTACCATCGTCACGCAGGTTCAAACGGTGCAGCATCTGATCCAAGTAAGGTTATGAAAGGTAAGAAGATGCCAGGACATATGGGTAGCGTACAGGTAACTGTTCAGAACCTTGAAGTAGTTAAGATAGATGTAGATAATGACGTAATTCTTGTAAGAGGTGCTGTTCCAGGACCTAAGAAGTCATTGGTTGTACTGACTGAGTCAGTAAAGGCTGGAAAGTAAGCACATTTTACGGAAGGAGGAATTAATAATGGCTAAGGTATCAGTTTATAACACCGAAGGAAAAGAAGTTGAGAAGATTGACATCAGCGATGATATATTCGGCGTTGAGATAAATGAAACAGTAGTCCATAAGGCAGTTGTTGCACACCTTGCAAATAAGCGTCAGGGAACACAGAGTGCACTGACAAGATCAGAGGTTCGCGGCGGCGGAAGAAAGCCATGGAGACAGAAGGGAACAGGTCATGCTAGACAGGGTTCTATCAGAGCTCCACAGTGGACAGGTGGTGGTGTAGTATTTGCACCAAAGCCAAGAGATTATTCACAGAAGATCAACAAGAGAGAGAAGCAGATAGCTCTGTTCTCAGCTCTTTCAGCAAAGGTACAGGATGGCAAGTTCATCGTAGTTGACAAGTTCGATTTAGAGCAGCCAAAGACAGCAGAGTTTGTTAAGATCCTTGGAAACCTTAAGGCTGATAAGGCTCTTGTAGTAACAAATGAGAAGAACGACAATCTTGTTCTTTCAGCTAGAAACATTCCAACTGTTAAGACATTGGATAGAGTAGCAATCAATGTTTATGACATCCTTAAGTATGATTCACTTGTGATCACAAAGGATGCTGTTAAAGCAATCGAGGAGGTATATGCATAATGGCAGATATTAAGTATTATGACGTAATCTTAAAGCCTGTTCTTACAGAGAAGAGTATGAACGCTATGGCAGAGAAGAAGTACACATTCCTCGTACATCCAGATGCTAACAAGTCACAGATTAAGGAAGCTGTTGAGAAGATGTTTGAAGGTACAAAGGTACAGACAGTTAATACCATCAACTATGACGGCAAGGTTAAGAGACGTGGAATGACTTACGGAAGAACATCAAAGAGCAAGAAGGCATATGTACAGCTTACAGCTGACAGCGCTGATATCGAGCTTTTTGAGGGTCTGTAAAAAGAGGTAGTTTGAAAGGAGAAACAAGATGGGAATTAAAGTATATAATCCATATACACCTTCGCGTAGAAATATGACCGGTCTTGATTTTGACGTAATTACTACTGATAAGCCTGAGAAGTCACTTCTTCAGTCAAAGAAGAAGACAGCAGGTCGTAACAATCAGGGTAAGATCACTGTCAGACATCACGGCGGCGGAAATAAGCAGAAGTATAGAGTTATCGATTTCAAGCGTAACAAGGATGATATCCCTGCTACAGTTAAGACAATCGAGTATGATCCAAACAGAACAGCTAATATAGCTCTTATCGTTTATGCAGACGGTACAAAATCATATATACTTGCTCCAGCCGGACTTAAGGTTGGTGATACACTTATGAACGGTGCAAATGCCGAGGTTAAGGTTGGTAACTGCCTTCCACTCGCATACATCCCTGTAGGTACAGAAGTACACAACATCGAGCTTACACCTGGTAAGGGTGGACAGCTTGTTCGTTCAGCAGGTAACACAGCACAGCTCATGGCTAAGGAAGGTAAGTATGCAACACTTCGTCTTCCATCAGGCGAGATGAGATATGTACCTGTTATGTCAAGAGCAACAGTTGGTACTGTTGGTAATATAGAGCACGGCCTTGTAAATATTGGTAAGGCTGGACGTAAGCGCCATATGGGTGTTCGTCCTACAGTTCGTGGTTCTGTTATGAACCCTAATGACCATCCACACGGTGGTGGTGAGGGTAGAGCTCCTATCGGTAGATCAGGACCATCTACACCTTGGGGTAAACCAGCACTTGGCTATAAGACACGTAAGCCAAAGAACAGAACTAACAAGATGATCATCAGAACAAGATCTGGTAAGAACGTAAAGTAAGGAGGAATATTCATGGCTCGTTCATTAAAAAAAGGACCTTTTGCAGATGAAAGCTTATTAAAGAAGATTGATGAACTTAACAAGAAGAATGAACATGAAGTTATAAAGACATGGTCACGTCGTTCAACAATTTTCCCTTCATTCGTAGGTCATACAATTGCAGTGTATGATGGAAGAAAGCATGTTCCTGTATACGTAACAGAAGATATGGTTGGTCACAAGCTCGGTGAGTTTGTTATGACTAGAACATACAAGGGACATGGCAAGGACGAGAAGAAAGGCTAAGGAGGAAGTAAGAAATGGCAAAAGGACATAGATCTCAAGTCAAGAGACAGAGAAATGAGAATAAAGATACAAGACCTTCAGCTAAGATTTCTTACGCTAGGGTTTCAGTTACTAAGGCATGCTATGTATTAGATGCCATTAGAGGTAAGGATGTTAATACAGCTCTTGCTATTCTTCAGTACAACAATCGTAATGCTTCAAGAATTATCTACAAGCTGCTTCAGTCAGCAGTAGCTAATGCTGAGAACAACAATGGCTTAAAGGCTGAGAATCTCTACGTTGCAGAGTGCTATGCAAACAAGGGACCAACAATGAAGAGAATCCATCCAAGAGCACAGGGTAGAGCTTATAGAATTGAGAAGAGAACTAGTCATATCACTGTAGTTCTCGACGAAAGATAGGAGGAGCAGTATGGGACAGAAAGTTAATCCACATGGTTTAAGAGTCGGAGTTATCAAGGATTGGGACTCAAAGTGGTATGCTGATACAAAGGGCGATGAGTTCGCTAACAACCTTGTAGAAGACTACAACATCAGAAAGTATCTGAAGAAGAGACTTTATGATGCAAATGTTTCAAAGATAGACATTGAAAGAACCAGAGATAAGGTAAAGATAAGCGTTTATACTGCTAAGCCTGGACTTATAATCGGTAAGGGTGGTGCAGAGATCGAAAAGCTTAAGACTGATGTACAGAAGCTTACATCAAAGAGGCTTTTCATAGATGTTAAGGAAATTAAGAAGCCGGACATCGATGCTCAGCTCGTTGCAGAGAACATTGCAAAGCAGCTTGAGGACCGTGTAACATTCCGTAGAGCTATGAAGTCATGTATGGGTCGTGCTATGAAGGCCGGAGCACTTGGAATCAAGACATCTGTTTCAGGACGTCTCGGTGGTGCTGATATGGCAAGAAAGGAAACATACAGCGAGGGTACAATTCCTCTTCAGACACTTCGTGCAAATATCGACTACGGTTTTGCTGAGGCTAATACAACATATGGTAAGGTCGGAGTTAAGACTTGGATCTATCATGGTGAGGTACTTCCTACTAAAGGAAAGAAGGAAGGAGGCAATAAGTAATTATGTTAATGCCAAAGAGAACAAAATATCGTAAGCAGCAGCGTGGCTCTATGAAGGGTATCGCTACTAGAGGTAACAAGATCAACAGAGGTGAGTATGGTATCGTTGCTCTTGAGCCAGCTTGGATAAAGTCAAATCAGATAGAGGCTGCCCGTGTTGCCATCAACCGTTACCTTCGCCGTGAAGGAAAAGTATGGATTGATATGTTCCCTGACAAGCCTGTTACATCAAAGCCTATTGGTGTACGTATGGGATCTGGTAAGGGTGCTGTAGAATACTGGGTAGCAGTAGTTAAGCCAGGACGTGTACTTTTCGAAGTAGCAGGAGTTCCTGAGGAAAAGGCAAGAGAAGCTCTTAGACTTGCAACACATAAGCTTCCACTTAAGTGTAAGATAGTTTCTAAGGCTGATTTAGAACAGGAGGTATAGGCAGTGAAGACTAAGGAATATTTAGACGAATTAAAGGCTAAGTCTGTTGATGAGTTAAATGTTGATCTGGATGCTGCCAAGAAGGAACTGTTCAATCTTAGATTCCAGAATGCAACAAATCAGCTCGAGAACACAAGCCGAATTAAAGAAGTTAGAAGAAACATAGCAAGAATTCAGACACTTATTACTGAAAAGGCTAATGCTTAAGTCGAGAGGAGATAAACAATGGAAAGAAATTTACGTAAAACACGTGTAGGTCTTGTCACAAGTGCCAAGATGGATAAAACTATTGTTGTTTCAATCATCGACAACGTTAAGCATCCACTTTATGGCAAGATTGTAAAGAGAACATACAAGCTCAAGGCACACGATGAGAACAACGAGTGCAAGAAGGGCGATAGAGTTAGAGTTATGGAGACAAGACCTCTGTCAAAGGATAAGAGATGGAGACTTGTTGAGATTATTGAGAGAGCTAAGTAAGGAGGCGACGAAATGATACAACAGGAAAGTAGACTTAAGGTTGCCGACAATACAGGTGCTAAGGAACTTCTCTGCATCAGAGTACTTGGCGGCTCCACAAGAAGATATGCATCAATCGGTGATATCATCGTTGCTACTGTTAAGGATGCAACACCGGGTGGTGTAGTAAAGAAGGGTGACGTAGTTAAGGCAGTAGTTGTCCGCACAAAGAAGGGCGCTCATCGTAAGGATGGTTCATACATCAGATTCGACGAGAATGCTGCTGTAATTATCAAGGATGATAATAACCCAAGAGGAACTCGTATATTTGGACCAGTTGCAAGAGAGCTTCGTGAGAAGAAGTTCATGAAGATAATCTCACTTGCACCTGAAGTACTGTAAGGAGGTATTGACTCGTGGCAACATCTAAGATAAAGAAGGGCGACCTCGTAAAGGTAGTCGCTGGTAAGGACAACGGTAAAGAAGGTAAGGTTCTTTCAGTTGATACAAAGAATCATAAGGTTATCGTAGAAGGCGTTAACAAGGTATTCAAGCACAGCAAGCCTAGCATGGCTAATCAGCAGGGCGGTATCATCGAGAAGGAAGCTCCTATCGATATATCAAATGTAATGTATCTTTACAAGGGAACGCCTGTTCGTGTAGGTTTCCAGGGTGAAGGTAAGGACAAGAAGAGAGTCGCTAAGGTTGGCGGCAAGCTCGAGAATATAGATTAATCTTGGAAGGAGGAAATAGACGTTGAATAGATTAAGAGAGAAATACAATGCCGAGATTATGGCAGCTATGACTGAGAAGTTTGGTTATAAGAACGTTATGCAGGTTCCAAGATTAGTGAAGATAGTAATCAACATGGGTGTTGGTGAAGCTAAGGAAAACAGTAAGATAATTGAGTCAGCCGTTAAGGATATGACAGAAATCTCTGGACAGAAGCCTGTAGTAACAAAGGCAAAGAAGTCAGTAGCTAACTTCAAGTTACGTGAGGGTATGCCTATCGGATGTAAGGTTACTCTTCGTGGTGAGAGAATGTATGATTTTGCAGACAGACTTGTAAATCTTGCACTTCCACGTGTTCGTGACTTCAGAGGTGTCAGCCCTGATTCCTTCGATGGAAGAGGAAATTATGCACTTGGTATCAAGGAGCAGATCATCTTCCCTGAAATAGAGTATGATAAGGTAGACAAGGTTCGTGGTATGGATATTATATTCGTAACAACCGCTAAAACAGACGAAGAGGCAAGAGAGCTTCTTAGACTCTTCGGTATGCCGTTCAGAAAGTAAGGAGGAAAGATTATGGCTAAGACAGCTATGAAGGTAAAGCAGCAGAGAAAACAGAAGTTCTCTACAAGAGAATATTCACGTTGCAAGATCTGTGGTAGACCACATGCATATCTCAGAAAGTATGGTATATGCAGAGTATGCTTTAGAGAACTGGCATACAAGGGTGAGATACCTGGCGTAAAGAAGAGTAGTTGGTAGGAGGTAATAATAATGGCAACAAGCGATCCAATTGCAGATATGCTCACAAGAATTCGTAATGCAAATACTGCAAAACATGATACAGTTGATATACCTGCATCTAAGATGAAGCAGGCGATTGCAGATATTCTTCTTAGAGAAGGATATATAAGTGCCGTTGATACTATAGAGGAAGGTGGATTCAAGACAATGAGAATCACCTTAAAGTATGGCAAGGATAAGAATGAGAAGGTTATAAAGGGCCTTAAGAGAATCTCTAAGCCTGGTCTTCGTATCTATGCAGATACAGAGAACCTTCCAAAGGTACTTGGTGGTATGGGTATTGCTATTATATCTACCAACAAGGGTGTTATAACAGATAAGGAAGCACGTAAGCTTAACGTTGGTGGCGAAGTACTTGCATTTATCTGGTAAAAAAGAGATTGTTTAATTATATATAGGAGGAAAGGCGAAATGTCACGTATTGGAAAAATGCCTATCGCTGTACCTGCAGGTGTAACTGTAGATATAGCAGAAAATAATAAGGTGACTGTTAAGGGCCCTAAGGGTGAGTTATCAAGAGTACTTGCTCCTGAAATGGAAATCACACAGGAAGGTGCTGAGATAACAGTAAAGAGACCTAACGATCTGAAGAGAAATAAGGCTCTTCATGGACTTACAAGAACACTTCTTAACAACATGATCATCGGTGTTACTGATGGTTACACAAAGACACTTGAAGTAAACGGTGTTGGTTACAGAGCTGCTAAGCAGGGTAAGAAGCTTGTTCTCAATCTTGGATATTCTCATCCAGTAGAGATGGAAGATCCTGAAGGTCTTGAGACAAAGGTTGAAGATAATAAGATCATCGTATCTGGTATCGATAAGGAGAAGGTTGGTCAGTATGCTGCTGAGATCAGACAGAAGAGAGCACCAGAACCTTATAAGGGTAAGGGTATCAAGTACGATTATGAAGTTATCAGACGTAAAGTCGGTAAGACTGGTAAGAAATAAGAGAAGGAGAGAATATAATGATTAACAAGGAATCAAGAAATGTTATTCGTCAGAAGAAACATTTAAGAATACGTAATCGTTTTAGTGGTACAGCTGAGAGACCTAGACTTGCTGTTTTCAGAAGTAATAATCATATGTATGCTCAGATCATCGATGATACTGTCGGTAAGACTCTTGTTTCTGCATCAACAGTTGAAAAAAGCGTAGCTTCCGAATTAGAGAAGACCAACGATGTTGCTGCTGCAGCAAAGGTAGGTGCTGTAATAGCTGAGAGAGCTAAGGCAGCAGGTATTGAGCAGGTTGTATTTGACAGAGGCGGATTTATCTACACAGGTAAAGTTAAGGCTTTAGCAGATGCTGCTAGAGAAGCTGGTCTCGTATTCTAATAAGGAGGAAGGTCGACTATGAAACATAATAAGATAGACGCAAGCCAGATGGAACTTTTTGATAACGTAGTTGCTATCAAGAGAGTTACCAAGGTTGTTAAGGGTGGTCGTAATATGAGATTCGCAGCTCTTATCGTAGTTGGTGACCGTAATGGCCATGTAGGCGCAGGCGTTGGAAAAGCTGCAGAAATTCCTGAAGCTATCAGAAAAGCTAAGGATGACGCTATAAAGAATATGGTTGCTGTTCCTATTAATGAGAACGGCAGTATACCTTATGGATATACAGGTGAGTTCGGAAGTGCTCGTGTACTTCTTAAGTCAGCTCCAGAAGGTACTGGTATCATCGCAGGTGGTCCAGCACGTTCCGTTCTTGATCTTGCAGGATACAAGAACATTCGTACTAAGTCCCTTGGTTCAAACAATAAGCAGAACGTAGTTCTTGCTACAATCGAAGGACTTAAGGCCATTAGAGATCCAGAAGATATCGCTAGACTTCGTGGTAAGTCAGTAGACGAGATTCTTAACTAGGAGGTAGATAAAAGTGGCAGATACATTAAAGGTAACACTTGTAAAATCACCTATAGGTTGCATACCTAAGCACAGAAGAACAGTTGAGGCTCTTGGCCTTAAGAAGCTTCACAAGACAGTTGAGCTTCCTAACAATGCTGCTACAAAGGGTATGATCAAGCAGGTTGAATATTTATTAAAGGTTGAAGAGTAAGGAGGAAATGTCATGAATTTATCAACACTTGCTCCTGCAGAAGGAGCCGTTACACGTGATGATTTCAGACGTGGTCGTGGACATGGTTCAGGAAACGGCAAAACAGCAGGTAAAGGACATAAAGGTCAGAAGGCACGTTCCGGAGCTCCAAGACCAGGTTTCGAAGGTGGTCAGATGCCACTCTTCAGACGTATTCCTAAGAGAGGTTTCAAGTGCAGAAACTCTAAGGAAATCGTTGCACTCAATGTTTCAGATCTTAACAGATTTGAGGACGGCGCTGAGGTTACAGCAGCATCTCTTGTAGAGATCGGTCTTGTAAAGAACCCACGCGACGGAATTAAGATATTAGGAAATGGAGAACTTACCAAGAAGCTTACAGTTAAGGTTAATGCAGTTAGCAAGTCTGCTGCAGAGAAGATTGAAGCTGCTGGCGGAAATGTAGAGGTGATCTAATGTTTAAAACGATAGGTGACGCTTTCAAGGTAAAGGAAGTAAGAAGAGGCCTTCTCTTCACATTCTTTATCCTGATAATCGTTAGACTTGGTTCGCATATTCCTACACCAGGTGTAGATACAGCGGCTCTTAGCAATTTCTATGCTAATAACAAGCTGGCTGAAAGCGGTGCCGGTGCGCTTATAGATTCCTTTACTGGTGGTTCGTTCCAACAGATGACTATATTTGCATTGTCAGTAACACCGTACATTACATCATCCATCATCATTCAGCTTCTCACAATTGCGATTCCTGCTTTAGAGGAAATGCAGAGAGATGGCGAAGATGGACGTAAGAAGATGACAGCTATAACAAGAATTGTTTCGGTTGCACTTGCTATTATCGAAGCACTTGGTCTGTCAATCGGATTTGGTAGAGCCGGACTGCTTCTTGAGTTTAATGCATTATCAGTTGCAGTTATAGTTATAACACTTACAGCAGGTAGTACATTTGTTATGTGGCTTGGTGAAAGAGCTACTGAAAAGGGTGTCGGAAATGGTATATCCATTATCCTGCTTATAAATATCGTATCAAGAATGCCTAACGACTTTATGAACCTGTATCATCAGTTTATAGAGACACAGACATCTGTATATAAGATATTTGCGATAGTTATCATTCTTGCAGTTGTTATCTTAACAACAGCACTTACAGTATTACTTAATGATGCAGAGAGAAGAATTCCTGTATCATACGCAACAAAGACACAGGGTAGAAGACAGGTTGGAGGACAGCAGACACATATTCCTCTCAAGGTTAATACCGGTAACGTTATGCCTATTATCTTCGCTTCTACACTTATGTCTATACCAAACATCGTTATTAACTTATTTAATGTAAATGTTAAGAGTAACGTAGGTAATAAGATACTTCAGGGACTTAATTCAAATTACTGGTTTAACCCAAGTTATCCATGGGCTTACATCGGACTTGCACTTTATATATTCCTGGTTATCTTCTTCGCATACTTCTACACATCTATCTCATTTAACCCAATGGAGATAGCTAACAACCTTAAGAAGTCCGGAGGATTTGTACCTGGTATAAGACCTGGTAAGCCAACTCAGGATTACCTTAATAACATTCTTAACTACATTGTTATTATCGGTGCCATAGGACTTATCTTAGTAGCGATCATTCCTATATTCTTCAACGGTATGTTCGCAGCAGACGTGTCATTCGGTGGAACATCACTCATCATTATCTGTGGTGTTATCATTGAGACAATCAAGCAGATTGAGTCCAAGATGATAGTTCGTA
>CAMHCL010000006.1 GCA_946183625.1 uncultured Lachnospiraceae bacterium | reverse complement strand
AACGATGTTCGCATAACTCTCATCATTACCCTGATTGAAATTCAGCGTATCCTCAACCATAGTCTTCAGCGTAAAGAGGGATTCATTCATGATATTCTCATATTCCTGGGCATCGCTTCTCATGGTCCTGATTATCTTATCAAGTATCATGCTATATGTTTCATAGGCCTGACATTTCCGCTCGTAAGAATCAAACCTCTCCATAGCCGCGGCCCTGACTCTGTCCACATATGCCAACAGGATTTCCGTATCTGTATAATCCAGAACTCCTGTACTGAAGAATTCATCTAATTTATTCTTCAGGAATACAACCCTGTCCGGATTGTAGGTAGCATCATCAATGTAATCGATAAGGATGTTCATAAGAGTCTTATATTCTATGAGTATGTCGAAATGTTCC
Source organism: uncultured Lachnospiraceae bacterium (assembly GCA_946183625.1). Lineage (GTDB taxonomy): Bacteria > Bacillota > Clostridia > Lachnospirales > Lachnospiraceae > Eubacterium_Q. Next base: position 25,573 of record CAMHCL010000006.1, on the reverse strand, counting down.
TTCTCCGCTGTATCGTCGAATTTAAAGAATACGCGGTGGAAATATTTATCCAGATTATCCTTGTCGAGGATCTGTTCATTTACATTATCCTTATCAAGCAACGATCCAAAAGAATCCCTAGGAATAAATCTCGTAGGCACTGTCATCTGACCTACACTCCAGCCCTCAAGCATCATTCGAACCATCTTGAAGACTATATGTCCCAGCTTCTTGCCACTGGCGTCTACTGTTGAAAGCGACGGAGTTATCATGCTTCCCTTTACAGAATTATCAAAGCCCATGACCTTGATATCCTTACCCGGAACGAGTCCTCTCTCAGACATCACATCGTAAAATGCAAGTGCTACATCATCATTTGCACAGATAACTGCTTCCATATCAGGATTGTTATCTATGAGCCATTCGCACTCTTCCTTACAGTCCCTTGAGAGATTAGTCGAGAGCACACTGTTAGGTCCTATAGTAAGTCCGTACTTCTCCATACTTTCTCTATAAGCTTCATATCTCTCATGACCATCATTATTATGATCACGAGTTTTCAGCATACAGATGTTCTTAACTCCCAGCTCTTCGATCAGGTATTTCATACCTTCATTTATTCCGTTTTTATTATCAAAAACAACACCAGGGTAGCCGTCCATTTTAGATGCTGCAAGAATGATTGGAACATTTATCTTCTCCAATTCATCCATGAAGCGCTTCCTGCCTTCTTCCGTTGACAGGCATGCTATAGTATCGATAGATACTATAAGGACATCTACATTGGTGTAGGTTATATTTTTGATATTCGTTTGATATTGATATTCGTGAAGATCAGGAAGACCCTTCATCTCCCTGTCGATGTATTTTACCGGGATTACTACTACGTTTACATTTTCCTTCTCCGCTGCACTTATAACGCCTTTGCATAGGTGCTCCACGAACTCGTCCATAATCCCACTTACTACAAATCCGATTGTTTTCTTATCTGTCATTTTCTAACCCCATTAATACTTCTCTGTAATACCTTCTGTATCTATTTCAGACAACAAAAATTCATTCTTAATTATACCATTAAACCGTGTAAAAAAAAAGAGCACCTTACGAGTGCTCTTCTCCTATTTTCAGTCTAATATTTCTGCCGCTTCCTTTAGAACTTCTTCTTCGTCTCCTCCAGAACCTCGATAACCTTATCACACCACTCATCGAACTCAGGATCCTCAACCTGGCATTCAGGATGTGACAGTACGTAATCCAGTGCGATACGAACGCCCTGGTCAAATCTGACTGTGGTCCTCATATCCGGCACAGCCCTCTTCAGCTTGCTGTTGTCAAATACAACCGATACGGACTTATCACCTGTAAGACTTCCTTCAAAATCGAAGCCATACTTATCGCCAACAGCACTCAGATATTCAGACGCAACATGGTAAGCCTTCAGCTCAACTCCCAGCGCATCAGCTATAGTCTGGTATATCTGATTCCATGTCAGAGTCTCATCTCCGGTTATCTGGAACGCCTCACCTATGGCATGTCTGTTGCCCATGAGTCCTGTATAACCGATTGCGAAATCCTTGTTAAATGTAGCGGTCCAGAGTGATGTTCCATCTCCCTGAATGATAACAGGCTTACCATCCATCATACGCTTGATGACCTGATAGAAGCCCTTCTTGCCATGTACGCCAAGCGGTACATTTCTCTCATCATATGTATGACTCGGTCTGACAATAGTTACCGGGAATCCTTCCTCGCGGTACTTCTTCATCAGGAACTCCTCGCACGCGATCTTGTTGCGTGAATATTCCCAATGCGGATTAGCAAGTGTCGTTCCTTCTGTTATCACATAGCTGGCTGCAGGCTTGTTGTATGCCGATGCAGAACTGATATAGATATACTGCTTCGTCTTACCCTTGAAGAGTCTGTAATCACGTTCCACCTGATCAACTGTGAATCCGATGAATTCACCGATCACATCAAACTCCATGCCTTCCAGCTTCTTACTTACTGTCTCCTCATCATTGATATCGCAAATGATCTGATTCACGCCATCCGGCAGTTCAGAATTTCTGTTTCCACGATTGATGAGCCAGACCTCCCAATCCAGTTCATTTATAAGTCTTTTTACTATGGCCATGCTTATAGTGCCTGTGCCACCCACAAATAAAGCTTTCATAAAATGTTCTCCTTTATACCATCATATGGTAGATTTTAGTGCAATCCTCTTCATTCAGAGTTACAAATCCCGAAATAGTTCCATCTCTTCCATCACCGCGGCAGAGAACCTCAACCAACTTCGGTATATCCTCTTCCTTTGCTCCCAGTTCCTCAAAATTCTTAGGCATTCCTATGGAGATCAGGAAATTCCTGAAGGCTTCGATACCCTCAAGAGCTGTAACCTCAGGATGATCGAAATCCATCTGGCAGCCCCATACTCTTACAGCAACCTTTGCGAATCTCATAACATCATGATTCATTACATACTTGAATACTGCAGGCATTGTAACTGCAAGTCCTGCGCCATGAGCACAGTCATAAAGAGCTGACAGTTCATGCTCGATATTATGGCTGTTCCAATCCTGACTTCTTCCTACTCCGCAGGTATTATTATGAGCCACCATTCCTGCCCACATGATATTTGCCCTTGCTTCGTAATTATTCGGATCAGCTATTACCCTTGGTCCCTCGTGCTTCATGGTAAGAAGCAGCGCCTCGATAAGTCTGTCCGTAACCTCAACCTCTTTGGTATTAGTCAGATATCTCTCATAGAGATGAGCCATGATATCAGTTATTCCAGCTGCAGTCTGGTGCGGTGGAAGGGTCTGTGTGAGTGCCGGATTCAAAATACTAAATCTCGGACGAATTGCATTTCCACTCGCACCACGCTTAAACATTCCCTCTTCCTTAGTGATAACGGAATCAGGACTGCCTTCACTTCCCGCAGCTGCAATTGTAAGTACAGTTCCAACAGGCAGGGCTTTCTCTATCGGTTTTCCACTATAGAAATCCCAGAAATCTCCATCATAGACAACACCCGCAGCGATGGCTTTGGAGGAATCGATAACACTGCCACCGCCCACTGCAAGAATGAAGTCCACACCCTCTTTCTTGCAGAGTTCGATACCTTCGTATACCAGTCCACTTCTGGGGTTCGGCTTAACCCCGCCAAGAGTCACATAAGGAATACCTTCGCCCTTAAGTGACTCCTCAACTCTGTCAAGAAGTCCGGATTTCTTAGCGCTCTCTCCACCATAATGAATTAAAACTTTTGTACCACCAAATTGTTTTATATATTTGCCTGCCTGTTGCTCTGTATCCTTTCCAAACACAAAATATGTAGGTGAATAAAATTCAAAATTTTCCATATGAAATCTCCTTTCATGCTCAATGCTCGCTACTTCTAGAATAAAATACATAAGTTTAAAAAAACAGCAGATATTTATTGAGTTTTGCCCATTTTTTGCTATGATAAAAAGAGTTATTTTTGTAGCTGTATTTTGTGATATAGCTATATACGGTTAATGCAGGGATGAAATACGAAGGATATAATACGGGGTAAAATGGAACGAGAGATAATCAATTATTCACATATACACGACGTCTCCTTCACAGAAGAGAGAACTCCTACAGAATTCCCTTCTCACTGGCATAATTCCGCCGAATTCACCGTGATCTTAAAAAACGGATGCAAATATAAAATCGGCGATACAGTATACAAGCCAGAGAAAGGCGATATTCTTCTGGTATGGCCTCGCGAGCTGCATGAGATAATCCATGTGCCACAGGCCGGTTCTATTTTCGTGCAATTTGCTTCACGTATAATCGAGAACAACACAGACCTCATCTCCGCCTTCGGATTCCTGAATAACTGCCATCACATTTCAGCAAAAAAAGAGCCGGAGTTAACCAGCTCTTTAACAGAAATCATTTATAAGATCCGTGATACTCATAACAAAAAACAGTACTTTCTGGAAACCAGATCTAAAATCCTCATCTACGAGATGCTGGTAAAGATCGGCGACTATGTAATGCAGGAGCATAGAGAACAGATTGGCGACAGCAACTTCTCAGACAAATCCTGGGATTACATTAAGACCGCCTGCAGCTATATCTCCGACCATTCTTCCGAGGATATCACTCAGTCCGAAGTGGCAGATTACACAGGACTTAGTCCTTACTATTTCTCCAAGCTTTTTAATGAATACACAAATATGACATTTCCAGCATACCTCTCAAAGATCCGTGTGCAGCATGCCATCAATCTTCTGGAGAACAACAACTTCTCCATAACCGAATGTGCCTTCATGTCAGGCTTCCAGTCTACCACCACATTTAACAAGGTATTCCGCGAAATGACCGGCTACACGCCGAGAGAATTCCGCAAGCGTCTGCATGCGTAGATATTCCATATATCATCATCCACGGTCCGCACGCATATATCATCCACGGTCCGCACACGTATATCATCCACGGTCCGCACGCGTATATCATCCACGGTCCGTGCGATGCCTGCATTCGCATATATTCCTATATCTCTACTTCTCCAGCCAGTATCTTCTTGTAATCTTCTAGGTTCTTACGAAGCAGTGTCGGTATGTCCAGTTCATATGGGCATCTGGTCTTACAGATTCCACAGTCCACACACTCCTCGATTTTCATCATAAGTCCCTGCCATTCTTCGCCAAGGAAATTCTCTGACGGAGAACGCCTTATCAGCTGAGACATTCTGGCGCAATTATTGATCTGTATTCCCACAGTACAAGGCGCACAATAACCACATCCACGGCAGAAATCGCCCATCAGATTCTTTCGGTCATCCTCGATGAATTTAGCAATTTCATCCGTCATCTCTATGTCTCTATCAAAGAAACTCAGCCACTGCTTGAGCTCAGTTTCCCTCTGAATTCCCCAGAGCGGCAGTACATTGTACTGACTCATAAATGCCATACAGGCATCGCTGTTGGTAAGCAGACCGCCCGACAGACCCTTCATAGCAAGGAAACCCATGCCCGCCTTCTCCGTATCCTGCACTAGCTTGATATCCCTCTCAGTTGCAAGATAACAAAACGGAAACTGCAGAGTCTCATAAAGTCCACTTTGCACAATCTCTTCAGCAACACCAATCAAATGTGCTGTAATACCTATATGCCTTATCTTTCCCTGAGCCTTTGCCTCCAGCATCGCCTCATACATACCGGTTCCATCCCCCGGCTTATAGCACTGCTGAACGCAGTGGAACTGGTAGATATCCAGATAATCCGTACGCAGATTTCTAAGGGTCGTCTCCAGATCCTCCCAGAACTTCTCAGGAGTTTTCGCCTGAGTCTTCGAAGAGATAAAAACCTTATCCCTCATTCCGTCAAAGGCCTCGCCCAGCTTCTCCTCGCTGTCCGTATACGCCCTTGCCGTATCAAAAAAAGTCATTCCGCCATCGTAAGCTCCCCTGAGCAGCTTCACAGCCGTAGCCATATCCACTCTCTGAACCGGCAGAGCCCCAAACGCATTCTGCGGTGTTGTAATCCCCGTGCTACCCAATGTTATATTCTTCATACCAAATACCTCTCGAAATATAACCATTTAATTGTACAAAAGAAGCCATACCAAACGGATGCGTATGACTTCTGATTTCATTATATCTCAAACATAGGTATTATCAAGCGAAATATCCCCGCTTTCTACTGTGCACTAGCCTCCACAAACCACCTGCGATCATCGCCATAATACAAATGTTTTTCATACCCATCCACATAGATGGTATACCTGATGCCAGTTGCGCCGGCCGCCGGACAGGCCGCCCGTCTTATATCCGTGATCTTCTGAATCTCATAAGTCGTCCCATCTTCCCAAAAGATCGCCTTCGGGACCAGATGCCCCTCCTTCGTAAACTCGACGCTGACACTGACATATATCTTATAAGGACTCTCCTCCATAAGCATCACCTCTCATATCGTCTCTACAATAGTATCAAAATCTGTGGGGTTATTATAAATCTTTGTTTTATAGATTTCAAGTGATATTTTAAAATGTTTATCTAATATTTTGAGATTTTCGCTTGATTTTTACTTTAATCTGTTATATAGTATATATAAAAAAGAAGGGGTGCAGTATGATACAAGTAGGAGAAATATTATCGGAGCACAGAAAAAAAGCAGGGCTTTCACAGATCGAAGCCGCCGCTCTACTTACTAATGAGGGATACTCAATTAAGAATAAGGGAGTATCTGCCTGGGAGAAGGGACTAGCCTCCCCAAACGCAGCGCAGTTCCTCACTTTATGCAAGATATATGGGATAACGGATATATATTCAGCCTTCCTGGAACCAAATCCTGATAATCCGTTATCCGAATTAAATGAAGAAGGACGCGCCAAAGTCCTTGATTATATAAATGTTCTGAAACGCACCGGAGATTACTCCGTTGCCAAGAACAATGACAATGTGGTACCATTCCCTACAAGAGAACTGCCACTCTATCTTCTCGCGGCCTCTGCCGGTACAGGTGAATTCCTGGATAGTGATGATTATGAAATGGTAGTTGTTGGAAGTGAAGTGCCTGAGAAAGCCAGCTTCGGCATCAGACTTCATGGTAACAGTATGGAACCACGCTACATGAATGGTCAGATTGTATGGGTATACAGAACCTCTGAACTCTTCGACGGCGACATAGGTATCTTCTATCTCGACGGCGAAGCATATTGCAAGAAGCTCCACAGATACAACAACCACATGGAACTTATATCCTTCAATCCTGATTACGCACCAATACAGATCACTGAAGATTCAGATTTCAGAATATATGGCCGTGTGATCAGTTAAGTGGCATCTCCGTGCTATAGAACACAAAACTAATAACATAAAAATATCTGGAGAATAATAGATGAATAATATCTACGATAACAATGGTAGCAATAATAACCACGCCAACAATTATAACGATGATATAGCAAATGAAGATTCACACGTAAATGAGATTGAGGAATTTAAAAGAAAACGATTTATCGCGTGGTGTATCAGGGCAAGCGGTTGGGGAATACTCGCTATTGCTGTACTTTTTTATATATACGACAATCATCTAATGTTCACTATCGGAGAGGTAATTGGAATTACAACTATTCTTGTATCGTTTATCTATAGTTTTATAAACCAATTATTTGTATGCCCTTGTTGTGGCGGCCACATTTTTAAAAACAAATGTCTGAGCTGTGGCAGGATATGGGTTGCAGTCCATAAATGATCAACCCTCATACATCGGATAACGTTTCTTATCTTCATCCGTAATTTCCCTTTGAACACGGCAAGGAACACCAACTGCTATAACATTTGATGGTATGTCCTGTGTCACAACACTTCCGGCACCTATAACCGTGTTGTCCCCAATTGTAACTCCGCCCAGAACTATAACACCCGCTCCGATCCAAACATTATTTCCGATAGTAATCGGAAGTGCTACCTCAAGGCCCTCATTTCGCTGTTTCACATCCAGAGCATGTTCAGCCGTTGTAAAAAGACAATTCGGTGCGATGAAAACATGGTCGCCAAAAGTCACCTTGCCGCCATCCAGTATCTGGCAATTATGATTCGCGAAAAAATAATCCCCAACAGTAGTGTTACTTCCATAGTCACACCAAAACGGTGCATTTACGCATATATTCTCCCCGACTTTTCCCAAGATACGCGCTAATAACTTCGCCTGAGCCTCGCGTTCAGAAGGCTTAAGCTGATTAAACTCATAACATAAATCGTTACATTTATTTATTTCGTCCAGAATTTCCTTATCATAATTGGCATTATACAGATACCCTGCCTGTGCTTTTTCTTTTTCTGTCATAAAACCACTCCTATAACATCTTCTCAATCCATTCATCTTCCACTCCCGGAAGAATTTTTTTAAATTGTTTGAAAACCCTTTCGTAAGACTCTTCCGGCGTCCGCTTATAAACCTTATTGTTAAATGTTCTGCCAAAGAATTTCTCAGGGGTCGAATATTCAGCTATACCCCATCCATATTCATTTCCAAACTTATCCTTAGCATATTTGAAATCACTGATTATAACGTAGCATTGCTTCTGCAGTCGATTGATGGAACTGTCAAAACCTTTTCTTCCACCCTTCTTATAATTCCCTAATTTCTTCAGAGGTTTAGATAGAATCGGTGCATTTGCATCAATAAGCTCATACAGATCTCTGTCATCATACGATGCCAAGCCATCTTCAAATCTGGCATCGAAGTCATAGCCATCTCTCCTGAAGTTGGCAAAATCAGGGAACCACTTCGGACTGATGTACATAGCCTTACCACGAAGAAACTTGCCATAAGCACATTTGACCTGATTAATAACCGGGCCTTTCCACTCCCATGCATCCCAGAAGCTGTCGCTGCCACCGTACCAGCACTCCGGAGCAATATGCTCCTCGATAGAGAACCCCTCTATCTCATTCTCGAAGAAAGGAACGAAGCCAAACTCATTTATGGCATCGATGAGATCATCCATAGATGAAATTGTAAAATCATCAAAGTATGTCATGTTCTATTAATTCACCCGCCTCCGAATAAACCAACTTCAGCGAAAAATAGTCTTCGCGTTCTTCCATCAGCCTGAAGAAAATCTTGTCGCCTTCCCAAATAGGAAGATCATAGACTTTGTCCTTATCTATCCAGACAAGTTCTCCTTCATCACAATCGATCAGCTCTCCGCTAAACTCCGTCGCCGTGTATAGATGCATATACTCTACAACTCTCTCCTCGGGCACGCTCTCGTCACCATAGATGAAAGTCACGATTCCTCTCGGCTTATATTTTATCAAAGTAAGCCCCGTCTCCTCCATCACCTCGCGCTTCAGACATTCGTCAGGACTCTCACCATATTCAAAATGTCCTCCAACGCCAACGTACTTATCTTTGTTTATATCATGTTCCTTCTTCACTCTGTGCATCATCAGATATTTATTATCCTTCTCGATATAGCAAAGAGTGGTAAGTTCTGGTTGTTTCATATTCGATACCCTTTATATATAACTACTTTTTTCAAGTACTAACTAACGTCTAATCTACAACTACTTGTATTGTCTATTGAACAACTACTTGTATTGTCCGAGACAGCTTCCACACGGTTCGTAGCCTTGTTTTCTTAATTCGTCAAGGGAGCTTGTAGTCTCTTTCTTATTACTATCCGACATATCCTTCACACTATCACACGCTGGCAGATGTACCTTCATGGTATTTGTGTTAAGGACATAATCCCTCGATTCAGAAGTGAAGGAACCGCTATTGGTATTGTTGTCATTTGTGTTGTTGTCGTTGGTGGCGCTGTTGTCATTGGCATTGCCGTTGTTCCCGTTTCCATTGTTGCTTCCGTTGGCACTGCTGTCCTTCTGGAATTCTCCACGCCAGCTATCTCCAGTTGCATAATCTATCTGTATATGAGGCTGCACATTGAAACAATATACATTGAAGCAGATGCCTCCACCATTATCTTCTACAGACCAGGCTTCCATCTGAACTCCTGAAGCAACCAGGTTATCTCCAACGAAATCAGGTGTAACTCTATAGAGTACATGATTTCCAGTTTCTCTCACATAATCAAGAACCTGAAGTTCGAATATCTGCATAGTTTCCTGATTCATATATCTGGTTCCTGTGATCAGATTCTTCTCATTTGCATTCTCCCCTGCAAGACTGAATGCTATCAGGTGTGAACGATTGTATAGAAAATTATCTTCTATCAGATCATTATATTTCGCCGTCTGCCATCCCGAAGGACGTATCTCTCCTATCTTACCTCTCTCCTCAGTTGGCATGAGAGCAGGACATACATTTGCGAATGCAACTCCACATCTTCCTAAGTCATCCAACTCACTATACTCTTCGAAAGGCTCAGTACTCTTCTTTTCATCATCAGTAAAATCAGGCTTATTGTCATTTAATTCCACAAAGGCTTCCCCAGTATATTCCGGATACCTATGAGAACCACTGACTGTCGCACCAGCCCAATCTATAATTCCACCAAATTCATAGACATTAGTGTAACCCAGATCGACAAGTTTCTTCGATGCTTCCTTGCTGCGTCGACCACTTCTGCAATAAACAAGAATAAGCTGATCCTTATCAGGAAGTTCAGCTATCTCCCCAGTACCTATATCGCCATTTGGAATGCAGATAGCATCAGGGATATGAGCCTTCTCATACTCTTCATAAGTTCTAACATCAAGGATGATGTAATCAGACTCCTCTTCCATCATCTTCTTTGCAACAGTCTGAGATATCTGCTTATATCCATCCACTTCGATTATGCTTGAAGAATCCTCTGATGTATCATTCTTATCAGACTTGTCATCAGAGTTTGTTACATCATTGTCCAAGTCTGAGTCGTCAGTTGTGTCAGAATCTGTTGCCTCTTCTGTTACAGTTAATTCTGGATTCTGCGCAACATCACCTGTGTTAGTACAGCCTGATAGAGCTGATAAGTTCAGGGCTAATAAGATGACAAGTATATATGTAGTTATATGAGATGTTCGTTTTTTCATATCAGACATCCTTTTTACCACAAGAGAATTTCTCCAAGAGCATAAATCTCACCATGAATATATATTTCTCCAATAACACAATCACATAAACTCACAAACAAGTTTTATATTACCTTCTTCATCACTAAGCACAACAACATATCCTTTTTCTGTCGCCTTAACGATAGGATATATCTTATCTCCAAGCTTGGACTGCATCTTGTATTCTGCACGGAAGATGTTAGTGCGGTAGCCTGCTGGAAGCAGTGTTGTAGCGAAGGCAACATATTGAGCGTTGTTAACGTGGTCGTTGGTGTCCAAGTGCTCGCCGGAAACTATGATGGAACGCGGACGCCATATAGTGCCAGGGGCAGCCTCTTCTGAAACAGCTTCTGTTCCATGTGCTTTAAGATATTCAAAGTCTATATCCTTCATAAAACTAGAATCTATCCTACCCTTCAGGATATGATCCACTTCTGTCTCTGGAATGTCAAATTCTGAAAAACGTTTTTCAATTGGTGTAGCAAGTCCATATGCTTCAACTTCTTTTTCAGGAACGCTTCGCTCTGGGCGGCCGGTATCTATATTCACATAAGCCCACTCAGACAGAGCATAGACAAGTGGTTCTCCATCCATTGTTTTGATGAGGAAGCTTCGCTTGCCCATAAACATCTTAAAGCCAGATGCCCATGTCATGATTTCTATTTCTTCACAATATTCAGGGCGTCTTAAGATGTGTATCTGCCAATTCGTCAGCATCCATGATGTGCGATGCTGATTCAGCCATTCAATTCCAACATCTGTATCCTCTGACTCGAAGGTACAACAGTCCTGAAAATAATTGATGATTGATACAAGTGATAGTTTCTTGTCAGATGCAAGTTCACTATATCTGACTCTTGATGTAAATTTGTACATGATTGCTCCTTATACTAGTTGTATGTAAATTCTTTTGAATTGCATTATATTCTTTTGAAAAACGTGCGGTTTTGAGTAATAACTGGTTGCTTTCCGAAAGCAACCCACAATCCACTACCTCACAAGAAAAGAACCGATTTCTCGATTCTTTTCCGTATTACTAAAGGACTAACATCCCTCGTATTAATTATGCACTTTTCTTCTGAACAAAGCAACCACAGCGATTCCCATAGCTGATGCCAAAAGCAGGATGCTGAGTACAAGCATGTCGACTGCATCGCCTGTCTTGGCTGATTTGCCAGAGCCGCCAGACTCCTTCTTGTTATCCGGCTTAGGCTTAGGATTGTCTGGATTGTCAGGATCAGCCTTCTTCTTTTCAACCCACTGTGCCGTCAGTGTGTGGTCCTCAGTAACTGTGTAAGTGTCGCCAGCGTTATAGTGGCTGCCTTCCCAATAATCAAATGTATAGCCATCTCTTGTTGGTTCAGCAAGTACTATCTTGTCGCCATAATTATAAGTCTTCTCAATTATACCTGTCTGGCCATCAAGTGTTCCGCCATTCAAGTCAAACTTGATGGTATGCTTTTCCTTCGTCCACTGTGCATACAGTGTTACAGTATCTCCAGGATAAATTGTGAGGTTCTTCACCTTTGCAGTATCCTGATACATGTCACCGGAACCATCTGCCCTTGTGTTCCATCCACTAAATGTGTAGTGTGGATTCACAAACTTATTAGGATTAAGTGTTCCAGACTGATCATACGTAAATGTTTGATCATCCATAGTTCCGCTGCCTGAATTAGCATCATAAGTAACAGTGTATTTATTAGGCTTCCACTGAGCATACAGCTTCAGTGTCTCACCTATAGCAACTTCATTCTCCAGAGCCTCGCCATCTGCAAAACTCTTACCGCTTCCATCCGGTGCAGTATTCCATGAATCAAAGCTGTAACCAGGCTTATAATAGCTGCACAGTGGTAATTCAAATGCACAGTTTGTCCAGATCTGGTCGTCCGGCATCTCGCCTTCAGCCTTCTCGTCATTCTTGTCAAATGTAACGGTGTAATAATCATGTTCCCACTGAGCATAAAGAGTTATGCTCTTCTTCTCAGTAAGATTTGTAACTGATGCACCATCCTCGTAAGAATCACCGCCACCGGCAGGTTCAGTATTCCAATCCAGGAAATGCCAGTCTGTTCTCTCAAATTCATTCTGGTTGAGGTTCACAGTACTATCGTAGTTAATTTCTTGCGGATTCATCTGACCAGAAGTTGCACTTGTAGCTGAGAAGTATACATTGTAACTCTCCGGCTCCCACTGTGCGAAGAGCTTTACAGTCTTGCCATCTTCAGTAGTCAGATTCTTAACTGTCGCCTTATCATCATAAGGTGTTCCACTTCCATCCGCTGCTGTATTCCAGCCTGTGAAAGTCCAATGATCCAGAGTATATGCATTCTCTGTCAGGTCATGCTCTTCCTCATAGATGAAGTCCATATCCTCCATGGTACCCTTAACATCATGAGAAGCATTCGCCGGTTTATTCTTATCAAAATTCACCTTATACTCTATCGGAGCAGAAACAGCATTTAAAGCTGCCTCACCATTTACATTAAGAGTCTGTTCAGCTATTGTTTTGTCTCCGTTCTGCCACGTCGGCTCTACACCGACAGCAGTGTATTTTACAAACTTATAACCCTCATCCGTCTTCGTCTTCACATTAACTGTTCCATGTTCTGGAACATGCTCCAGTACGGTCGGAAGCATTGTGCCATCTACGAAATAGGATGTGCTGTGGTCATCGCCGGAAACACTTAATGTGTAATAATCCCAATTATATAAACTTGACTTTCCAGCCTCGATCACGACCTCACTCTGTGGCTTGTAAACTGCCAGATCACCAGTGAATTCTGCCGTATATGTTCCATCCGGAAGGTTATATGCGTAATATCCATTTCCCACTACAGCAAACTGCGGTGATATGGTACCCGTATCCGTCTTAAGATCAATACAGCTCGGATCAGCGCTGGTTATAGCCTGTCCGTTATCATTTATAACGATTGCAAGCACATCAGCCTCAATCCACTCAGCATAAAGAGTATGTCCCTTAGGCGTACCATTAGCATCCAAAGTACACATATTTTTAACTACAGCCTGGTCCTTATAGAAGCTTCCCATAGCAAGCGTCTCCCAGCCCATAAAATCATGATCTTCATACGTAAATGTATTTGGCTTAAGAGCCTGAGCCTGATCGTATTTAAATTCCTGTGTATATGTACTCTGACCTGCAGCTTCATCCGGGTCAAATGTAACGGTGTACGATTTTGGTTCCCACTGAGCATAAAGCTTAAGAGTATCCCAGTTATTAAATGTCAGTTCTTCCTGATCACTATATGAATCTCCGCTTCCGTCAGGTTCTGTATTCCATCCCTTAAATGTCCAGCCAGCAATGTCGTACTGATTCTTACTGAGCTTATTTGTTCCCTGAACAGAGAAGGTATCGTCATGCATCGTACCAGTGATATTATGACTTGCCGTTTCAGGCTTGTTAGCATGATAGATTACCAGATACTCTGTCTGCTGTAACATCATATTCAGAGTAAGCTCATTCACATTTGCCTTCCACTTACCTGATGTATCAGCATAAGCAGTATTCATAACGAGAAGCAGCTCGGTTTCATTATAGCCTCCGTTGGCTATCATTTTACCGCTCGAATCTGAATATCCACTGAGTTTATATCTGCTCATAACAGCCGGTGCCGGATCTATGCTGAGCTTATCATGACCATATATACCGGTTCCTTTATACGTCTCACCTGTAACACCATTTACATATGTGATATCTGTAAAGGCTTTCAGAGTGGCAGTATCACCCGCTTCAACCTTCTCAGGGTCATCGGAAATGTATGCTTTATCCGAAGTTTTCGCAATACATTTATACCCTGACGCTCCACTCTTTGGAAGCCAGAATTCAACTATGTTATCATCCGCTTCGTTCCACAGGCCTTTCTTGGTATAAACATCATCCAGCCCATAGTGGTAACTAAGCTCCGGATCAGGAGAAAACTCAGTAATCGGAGTCCATTCTCCACAGTCAGGATCAAACTTAAACTTGGTTCCATAAACTATCTCACCGGCATCATTCTTCGGCTGACCAGCCTCACTATATCCAACAGAATAATCCGAGCCATCTGATATGACACTACCACCAGTTATTCTAATATCAGTGCTTTCACCTTCTTCATTTTTAAGTCCGCCTATACCGTTGATAGGTTCACCTGATGCATTAGTTGAAGGCTTTGTTGCAGTTATAGTTCCACCTGAAATGTGGATGTTGTCAACAACTCCTCTGTTGTCATCCTTTTGAAATGTGCCGCCGATTCCAGGGCCGTTATATCCACCAATTGCATTTATCTTTCCACCAGTAATGGTAAGCGAAGTAACTCTTCCATAAAATGTCGAACCTATCGCTGCACCCCTATAATTCTTACCACCTGCGTAAATCGTATTGGTTCCGATCTGGCCTGCTTTTGCTGTTATATCTCCACCTTTTATAGTTATATTTCCAGGATAGTCTGCATAACCAAGTCTTACATTATTTCCAATTCCTATTCCTGCACCTATTGAATGAATAGCTCCTGCTCTATTCATAGTATCATCAATCGATGCATTTATTTTAAGCTCCGTATCAGGAGTAGCAGGTGCAATTGTTATATCCTTAACGCATCCACCAATACCACATGCATAATCGCCTCCGACTGCAGTGATATTTCCACCTGTTATCAGAATTTTATCTCCAGTAGCAAATCCCTCATTATCTCCATACCGAAGAATTGTTCCTATAGCACATCCTGTACCATTACCTGTATCTGTAGTACCAGTTCCACCATGTGCAACAACTGTACCACCGGAGATTTCGATCGTACCCAAACTACAAAATAGCCCTACACCGATTCCACATCCGCCATGATCGACCGCCTGCTTCAAAGGACGGCCTTTAGTATCATTTCCAGAACCAACTCCCCACGCTTCAACATAACCATCAGTTATTTTTATTGTCTCAACTTTACCATAATAATTCGCACCTATACCAGGAGCCGAAGAAAAAATCTGCGTATTCAGCTCATTTCCAGCCTTAGCTATTACATGTGCACCGTTAAATGTCAGGTCCTTTACGCTTGAATAAACTGTAGCTCCGATACCAGTCTCGTTTACACCACCATATGCCTCAATATTACCCCCACGGAATTCAATATTTCCAACAGTGTATTTAGATGTAGCTATGCCCAAAAACCCATGTCCAAAAGCACCTATACCGCAGGCACCCGGGCCACTTGTATTCTTTGCTACAATAGTTCCAGGATTATTTTTATCCTCCGTATCAAAGATAAGCTTTGTCTTTGAATTATTTTTCATGATTGCCGGAAGAGACGCAAATAAGAATTCCTGATATGAGTCCACGTAAATATGGGCATTCGGTTCAGAAGTCAGGATAACTGTACCACCTGATTTTTTAGTTTCATCAATGTATATACCGGAACGGCTTTTACCTAATGAATCCGTAATCGAACCCGAACCATACGCACTGTTAAATCCAGGTTTTATATTCAGTCCATCTGCCAGTCTGACGTTAACAGTCTTTCCCTCCGACACTGATATATGCACCCAAACATAGGTACTGCTTCCCATAAGCTCGACAGTACCCGTGTTATCAGCTCCGACTGTATCGTCATCGATAACAACGATAGTATTCTTCCCGGCATTTGTTAAATCGTAAGAATCTCCATCCTCAAGATGCACATAGGTTTTAGCAAATACCTTTTCAATCCCACCAAAAGCACCCGATGGCATGAACATCAGAACCATCGCCACTGCAAGGATTATGGCCAGTATTCTTTTCTTCTTCGAAATTCTCATTCCACTACCCCTCATTCATAAATAATATACCCACGTTCCGACATTTCCTTCATGAACTTACTCAACGGAAATCCCACAACATTGTTATAATCGCCATTTATGGATTCCACCAGGCGTTCGCCGATCCCCTGGATTCCGTAGGCACCTGCCTTATCCATAGGTTCACCGGTGGCTATGTAATCCAGCACCTCATATTCGTCGAAGGAGTACATTTTAACCTTGGTCTCCGAGTAAAATGTGAAGCTGTCCGTTTCCAACAGTCCCTCCGTATAGCTATTGTAGGTCAGAACTTTGCAGGTCACACCGGTGAATACCTCGTGGGTTCTGCCGGACAGATTCATAAGCATGCTGAGAGCATCCTTCGCATCTGCAGGCTTACCGAGGATCTTGTCATCCACGGAAACCACCGTATCTGCGCCGATCACCAGAATTCCACCAGTGGTCACATCTATCAGGTCCACCAGATTCTCCGGAGTGTGCGCGGCGAACTGGTCAGCCACGGCAGCACATTTCTGCTCCGACAGCTCCAGCACCACTTCTTCCGGTTTTTCTTTAGTTACTATTTCATCAACCTCACTGACCATTACCAAAAAATCAAGCCCCGCCTGCTGCAGAAGTTCTTTCCTGCGAGGGGAGCCAGAAGCCAGTATGATCAAAACATTTTGTTTCATATCATTCGATCCTATTAAATTCCAAGTATTACATTTTATAAAACCCCGTCCCCCAATCCTTATTTTACCATAATCAATCCAAAACGCTATAATTTTTTTGACGGTCGGCATCACCGTTTCAAAAAAATACCCCGGTTCAGACGAACCGGGGATTAGTATTTAAATTCATCAGGTCTTGGAAAGAATGCCCTTCATGAGGTCGAAGCTCTCAGGGGTGTAGCCTGATACGGAAATAACCTTGTTCTCGTTAAGGCCGATGAGACCGGTGATTACGACCGCCTTGCCGTCCTGAAGAATTATCTTGTCACGCTTCTCGATGAAGTTGCGGGCAAGCACCTTTGGCGAACCAACAAAGGCATCCTTGTACACGCTGTCCATCTTGCTGGTTGGAAGGTAAGACTTGATTACCATCCAGTCAACGTCAAATGACTTGGATCCATCATCCGACAGATGATAGTCAGTGCCGTACTCCCTATTCATGTCCTCGATCTTATCATAGCAGCCAAATACAAGGTAAATCGCAACCATGTTGAAAAGGATTCTTGATAAAATCTTGTCCTTGTAAACTCCGTAGAGCTCGCTGTTGTCGTACTTTATCTTCTCGTAAGCCTTCTTATAATAGGCGATGGCGCCGTCGTAGGAGCCGATAACCATCAGGTCCTGAGCCTCCATCAGGCAGGTAAATGCGCCGACAATATAATCGTCTTCGTACTTCTCAACGATGCTGTGAAGGATCTTCAGACTGTCAACCTTTGTTCTGTGAACCTCGCTGCCATAATTGTCCAGGTGCACGCAGCCCATGATCACGGCATTCAGAATGTCAACGAAAGGTGCTGCACGTCTGATATCTTCAGGATCCATCAGATAATTATCTCTGAGCATCTTGAACACATCCATCTCCATCTGCTTGGTATTAACAGTTGGAAGCACACCCTTCATTCTCGGCTTAAACTCTGCTATATCAAAGTCCACCTTGTCAATGTATACCTTGTCAAATGTACTCATAATGTTTCCCCTCCATTACTCATATAGTTAACCTTTAATCGTTTTTACAATACCCTTTTCCCATTATAACACCTTTGTGGTGATTCGTCTTCGAATTATTTATGTATTATTGATCCACGAATCATGTTTTGATTATTCCGTGGTCAAATGTCGTTTATTTCATGATTTCCCAGAACGCAATGGAACTGGCAGCCGCTACATTTAACGAATCCACGTTGTTCTGCATCGGGATCTTAACCACGTAGTCGCTGGCATTTATCACCTCTTCAGAAAGGCCGAAGCCTTCGTTTCCAAGTATAATGGCGAGTCTTTCTTCCTGGAGAAGACTTTCGTTTTCGATACTGACGGAATTGTCTGTCAGCGCCATGGCAGCGGTTTTAAAACCAAGTGCATGGAGGTCGTCAACATAGGTACGGGACGTTGTGGTGGACAGGGATTTTGTGGATTCCGCGCTGTAGGATTGTGACTTCGGTAGCTTCGTCCACGGAACCTGGAAGACTGTACCCACGCTGACTCTTGATGCGCGCCTGTAGAGCGGGTCGCTGGAAGATCCCGTCAGCACTATCGCTTCTATTCCAAGGGCGGCGGCTGATCTGAACATAGCGCCGACATTTGTCGGATTTTCCACATCGTCAAATACTGCGATACGCCTGCATCCGCTGACAATCTCAGAGAGAGCCGGCGTCGGTTTCCTCTTCATCAGAGCCAGAACCCCTCTGGTAATATTTACTCCAGTCATGCCGGCAATGGTTTCATAGTCTGCCACATAGACCGGTATCTTCGAATCTGCTATGCCGCAGGTTGCAAGCATGGACTCAAACTTCTTGCATATCTCATCCGCAACACTATCTATCATTACGAAGGACCGCGGCTCATAGCCGCCCATCAGAGCACGCTCTATAACCATCGGGCTCTCAACTACGAACAGCCCCAGCTCCGGCTCAAAGCAGTGGAACAGCTGATTCTCATTCATGGAGAAATACAGCGTCAGTTCCTCGTCAATGACCGATTTTTCAGTTGTGTTAATTCCTTTTATTTCAAACATATGTATACTCTTTCATCGTTCTTCCTTGGCTTTTCGAAGGATAATTCTCCATAAGCCCTGGCCTTCTCAAATCCAGCTGACTCAGCCGCCTGATGAATCTCGGCTGCTGTGAAAACCCGCTGCTTGTGGACCTCTCTGTCAACAACACGCCTGCCATTCGAATCCTTATGTCTGATGGCAAGATCATAAGTGTGGACCCGCGACTCCTCGTCATAATGATTCTTCCACACGTAGCTAAAGCCCCTGCCCTTATCGCGATAGGTCCGGTCGGCAATGACATACTTAAACAGAAACTCCGTCTTCAGGTCGAAGATAAAAACCCCACCGGGCTTAAGAGCCTCCCTCACGCCCTTCATCACAAGAATCAGGTCATCGACATTCTCCAGATAATTCATGCTGTCGCAGACGCTTATGATCACATCCTGCGGCTCCGGCAGTTCTAGCTGCCTCATGTCCATCTGTTTAAATTCGATTTCCGGAAACTTCTCCCTTGCCACACAGAGCATCTCCTCCGACAGATCAATCCCCGTCATCCTGAAACCATCCAGATCCAGCAGCGCCGTCATCGTCCCCGTACCGCAGCCCAGCTCCGTAACACTGGCTCCCGGCTTCACGCCCTCGCGGTAAAACAGCTGAATCAGATAGTCCTTCCACTCCTCGTACGGAATGTTGTCCATCATCTCATCATAATATTTTGCAAATACGCTATAATTCTTCATTTCACGTCCCCAGTTCACAAAATTTTCATGGTGACAGGCACCGTGAAAGTTTTGTGAATTTTAGTCAATTTTATCTGCGATTGTATTCTCTGGTCTTTGCGCAAACATCTCCTGGCGGAGCTCTTCGATGTACTGCTCGATGAAAGCATGGCGGTCATCCGCATGCTTCTTAGCCTCAGGCGTATTCATCTCGTCCCGCAGCAGCAGAAGCTTCTCGTAGAAATGTTCTACCGACTCCTCCATGCTTCTGCCATGTCTTCCGCCGTACGCGAAGGTTCTTGCGATTCCGATTGCGCCCAGTGCGTCGAGTCTGTCCGCATCCTGAACGATGCAGCCCTCGATTGACTCCGGCGTCAGGCCCTTGTTCTGGCTGAAGGAAACTGCATTTATGATGTCGCAGATTTCCACAATCTTCTCCTCCTCGAAGTCATGGCTTTCCAGGAACTTACGAGCATTCTCATTGTTAAATGTACCGAACAGCTTGTGGTCATCCACATCATGCAGCAACGCTGCAACCGCAACTGTATCTGCATCAGCTGCAGGATACGCATCACAGATTGCCATCGCATTTCTATACACACGCATGGAATGCTGCAGATCATGTCCGTCAGCATTATCCTTGAAAAGATCAGTGATGTACTCAATCGCCTCGTTAATTAATTGTTCATTTGCCATAATAACACCCCCTATTTAACCTATATACATCTAAAAACCTTCTTTTCGGAATTTGACTGCTTTAATTTCCATGTGATTTACCTCCTTTTTTGAGGTCATTATAATGATAACGGACAAACATTACATGTTTAGGCTGTTATCATTTAGGAAGAAATCGTACAATCCCATAAATGTTATTCCCTGCTCATTTCTCCATAATGGTGCGTTTCCATTAACTACTATTATCTTCTTAAAAGAGTCAGGGATCCTTATAAGCGAAGCCTGCTCTTGATCAATTTTTTCCTGTGTTGGAAGAGCAAATGCTGATTGTATATAATATCTCTCACTGCCTCGATTAAGCACAAAATCAACCTCGAGCTGTTTTCTGGTGTTTTTGCCATTCTCAGTAACTCTTGTTTCTACAACACCAACATCAACGTTATACCCCCGGTAGATCAATTCATTATAAATAGCATTCTCCATCAAATGAGTTTCTTCATATTGTCGAAAATTAAGTAATGAGTTTCTAAGTCCAAGATCGGTATAGTAATACTTTGAAGGCGTCCCTATATATTTTCGTCCTTTAATATCATAACGCTCAGCTTTTTGAATAATAAAACTCTCCTGTAAATACGCGAGATAATTTGAGATAGTAGGCATAGTGATGCCTTTATTCCCTTTACTGTTAAATGTATCCGAAATCTTTTGAGGATTTGTGAGTGAGCCTATCGCGGAAGCAAGCAATTTCATCAGTTCTTCCATACCCGCTTTATCCCTTATACCATAACGTTCAACAATATCTCTCAGATATATTTCTCTGTTAAGCCTTTCGAGATACGAACTTTTACTTTCTTCGTCAGGTTCTTCCAATATGTGAGGCAGTCCGCCATAATATAAATATTCCTGCCACGCATCCTGCCTATTCTTTCCTGATGCTGGATAGAATTCCGAGAATGAAAGTGGCGCAATATGTATCTCATCACCACGCCCTCTAAATTCTGTCATTATATCTGAAGAAAGAAATTTTGAATTGCTTCCGGTTACATAGACATCAACATTCTTTTTTCTCAGAAGACCGTTCAACACACCGTATAGTCTTATAGGGGCATCCGGATTCTTCATTTCCTCTTTAGAAATGGCATACTGTGCCTCATCTATGAAAACATAGTAATTCTGTTTACTGTCATTAATACGACTTTTTATATACTCGTATAATTTATGCGGATCTGAGTATTCAGCATAATCATCATCATCTAACGGGATGGCTATGATATTTTCTTCCGGCACCCCAGAACCTATCAAGTGATCATAAAACAAATTGAAGAGAAGATACGATTTTCCGCATCTTCTGACACCTGTTATTATCTTTATCAATCCGTTATTCTTACGTTTTATGAGCCTGTTAAGATAAATATCTCTATTAATAACCATTTTGGCACCTCATTTTAGATTTTTGACATCTTGTCCATTTTCTTAAAATATATCATGGGTTCATGTGATTAGCAACAACCATTTGATATTTATGACAGTCTTGCCATTTTTCTAAAATATATGATTCTTGACGAAAATATTTTATTCACAGAAAAAGCCGGTTTAATTATTACGCAATCTCCGCCTTCCTCTTAATCCTCGCAACAATCTGGCGAACTCTTCCATCACTGGTATGCATCTTCTTTGCTATTTCAGAAACTCTATGAACGTCATTTCCGTTGATACCAAGGATAATCCTTGCTACATACTGCTCTCTATCTGTGAGATCATTATATGCATTCTTGATTGCTTCCACCTCATCCTCATCTAAAAGAATGAAATCATCAGGTATTTTTGAGCAAGCCACATACTCTTCATAATCATCTCTGATTTCTTCAAGCGCCTTGCTTGAGTCAAGCGCACATCCCAGTTCCAACGACGTAGGAGCTGATCTTGCACAGCTTACAATGCTGGACATGGCCTTATAATTTATCTCCGCACCCATGCTGTCATTCTCAAATCTGACTGCACGATTCTTAGATACACCAAACCTTCTTGCCACATCAACCGCATCAATATTTGCCCCCAGGAAGATGAATTCCCAGTTATATCTCTTCTTCTGGCGCTCCACCATCTGCTTCACTTTCTCGTAATTATAACGCGTGCTGGCATTCTCCATACCATCCGTTGTAATTATAAAGATTGTCTTCTCCGGAACGTCCTCTTCCCTTGCGTACTTATATACATTTCCTATATGATGGATAGCTCCACCAACCGCATCCAGAAGTGCTGTGCAGCCACGTACATAGTACTGCTTGTCATTCATCGGCTCGACCTTGGCAATCGGCACTCTGTCGTACAGAACCTCTGTCTTATCATCGAAGAGCACTGTTGAAAGATAGGCCTCTCCCTCTTCCTTCTTCTGCTTCTCGATCATGGAATTGAAACCACCAATGGTGTCAGCCTCAAGCCCACTCATCGAACCACTTCTATCAAGAATAAATACTATCTCTGTTAATCCCTTACGCATAATTTTGTCCTCCTTATCTTCAATCACCCTGATGGGTATCTCACTTGTTGGACTCATTATACGAAAAGATTTTTCAAAACCGGTCTCCCGTGAGGCGACCTGTAAAATGTACTTCTTCTCAGCACATTTACGAAATTATACACGGCAGCCCGTGCTCCTCCAGCTGTATATCCAGCTCGATCATGTCATACAGCTCGTTCTCAATAAAATACGAAAATATAATATCCGTCTTATCGCACGGCGAAAGCGCATAACCGGCCCTAGCCAGTAGGTCTCGTGTCTCATCCATGTTCAACTTTGCACCTACGCACAGGCATAGCGCCGTCAGCTTCGTTGGATGATAATCCACGTTATTCTTTATCTTGGAAAAGGTCTTCTTATCCACAATGGCCCGCTTATAAACCTCCGCATTCCCCATGCCCTTCTCCTGAATCAGATAAAGCAGATACTGTGAAAATGTATCGGATAAATGTCTTATCCTCTCATCGATCTTACTTTCATGTTCCTCGATATCAGGAGCGAAAGGGCTCGCAGCCGACGCACATAAAACATTTGCGCTACGCTTATCTAGTCTTCGGCTCTCATATCCACCGTACTCCGCCTCCCGAGCTACATCCACATAATTCTCATCGATGTACTCCTCGAGATCTGGGAAAATCTTTCCACCAAGCCTGGTATCCTTATCTCCAAATACAACCAGATACACCAGCATATCATTTGTCAGAAGAAACGCATTTATCTCATCAACCGCTATGCGCATCCCTTCTTCATTCGGATAACCAAAACTTCCTGTGGATATCAAAGGAAATGCAATAGAACTAATCCCGTTCTCTGCAGCCAGCTTCAGACTCTTCTTATAACAGGAACGAAGCTTCTCTTCCTCACCGGACTGTCCATCTATATATAACGGGCTGACCGCATGAATTATGTATTCAGCAGGCAGGCCAAAACCCGGAGTAATGAACACTTCACCCTCCGGAACCTCGCCTATGTGCTCTCTCCTATAATTCAGGAGTCTGTCATAGCCCGCAGCATTATAAATCGCAGTATCGCAGCCTTCTGCCACAGCAACCATCTCATTCGCTGTATTCACGACGGCCTGCGTATCCATTTTAGTAATATCATTACGAACAATCCTTAACGGCATAACACCCCTCCGCTTTACACAATTATCTTATAGTGGCAGGCACCACGCAAGATTGTCAGGCACGGTCACACTCCGCCATCAGCCTGCTGCCATTCTTCTTCAGCCACCGCTCGCACTCTCTGTAATCCGGCAGCACCCGCTCAACTTCACGCCAGAAATCCTTCGAATGATTAAGATATAAACGGTGGCACAGTTCATGAACCACAACATAATCCAGCACCTCGATCGGCGCACGCATCAATGCAACGTTAAAATTCAGATTACCCTTCGATGAGCAGCTTCCCCATCTGGTCTTCTGATTCCGAATCGTCACACGTCCATACGTCACGCCGACAATCGGTGCATAATATTCAACCTTCCTCTTAAAAACTTCCCGGGCCCTATCCGACAACTCCTGCATTTCCAGATCAGTGAGCCTTCGGATACTCGCGGCGTCCGCTTCCTGCTGTCTCGCCTTCTCCACCTTATCATCGATCCAGCCCTGGTTCTTCTCAATAAATTTCAAGATATCCCTCTTCGAACAGCGATTCGGCGCCCGCACAATCACTGTCTCAGAATCCTTCACCTGTATAGAAAGCGTCTTCCGACGAGATTTAATTATCTGTATATCCATTAAGTCAACCTCAAATGTATAGCGTCCGGTTCTACATGACACTGCAGGAACAGAATATCAACACCGGCTCTTTCAGCATCCTCCATTGCTTCTCCAAATTCCGGATGCATTATAGAATTCGGACGAACCTCTGTAACTCCATCCATTTGAATAACAAAAGCAAGCGCTGCATTATAGCCTTCCTGCTTTGCTTTAATAAGCTCTCTTATATGCTTAACTCCACGATCAGTCGGAGCATCAGGAAAATACCCTATTCCATCTACCTCCAAAGTGCACCCTTTTACTTCGAGCAAACATCTTTGAATGCACTTATTATCACCCAGTTTTTCCATATAGAAATCAAGTCTGGATTCACCATAGGTATATTCAGAAATCACCTTTGTATATCCCTGCTTGGATAACCACTCTTTCACAAGCTTATTAGGAGCCTGACTATCTATATTGAAAATAACACCGGTACTTTTTCTTACCGCGATCAGATCATATTTCGTTTTCCTGTTTGGCGTTCCGGGAGCAGTAAGCCACACCTCACATCCCGGAATCATATCTAACACCTCCGTGTCATTTAAATATAACTTACGGTTTCTGATAAGTCTTTTCTCTTAAAATGATTGTCCAGTGGTCCCGCACCTTCAGCTGCATATCCCAGATCCAGCAACATGAGTATGTCTTCATTTTCAGGCAGTCCAAGATCTGAAGCCAGCTTATCAGGATCAAAATAATTAATCCAGCAGCTGTCCACACCTTCATTTGCTGCCGCCAGGACCATTTGTGTCGCAACAATAGTTGCATCCTCAATACCCGAATTCATCCTTCCACCAGGATAAGCGTCCGTCAGCGCCAAGAGAATAATGTTATAAACAAGAGGAAAATTTGCAAACTTAGAATTAATAATCATCCCACGCATCCT